>CAZTQJ010000007.1:0-15169 GCA_964615615.1 uncultured Acidimicrobiaceae bacterium | reverse complement strand
GAAGCGTGGCTCCAAGTTGGTCTACCAAGATGGTCGCCAGGTGCACGTTGATGACGTCGCCATTGGTGGCATAGCCACTGTCTTCCCGAAGGGTTTTGAGCGTAAGACTGAAGGCCAGGCCGTTGACCAGACCGTCATCATCCGCATCGCTGAGGGTGACTTTGTAACCCAGCCAGGCCGTGAGACCTGGGGCCCCAAGGGCTACGTGGCTTACTCCAAGCTCTGCACCCACCTCGGTTGCCCCGTTGGCCTCTACGAGCAGCAGTTGCAGTTACTGGTCTGCCCCTGTCACCAGTCGATGTTTGATGTCAAAAATGGCGGCCTTCCCAACTTTGGCCCCGCCCCTCGTCCGCTTCCCCAGCTCGCCCTCTACGTTGACAGCGATGGCTACCTGAGGGCTCAGGGCGGATACCACGAACCCGTCGGACCTGGCTACTGGGAGCGTTCATGACTGATACCGCTACAACTCGAGGAACAAGCAAGCGCGAAAAGCGTGAGCAAGCTGGGCCCTATGGCGCGGTAGGAAAGGTTGTCGGTGAGCTCGACGAGCGCCTTGGTATTGCCAAGGGTCGCGCCTTGCTCGACAAGATTTTCCCCGACCACTGGTCCTTCATGCTCGGCGAAATCGCACTCTACTCATTTGTTATTTTGCTGGCCACCGGCGTTTTCCTGACGCTGTACTACGTGCCGTCTCAGGAAGAAGTCATCTACCACGGCGTTTATGGCCCGCTTCGCGGCATGCATGTCACGCAGGCCTACGCATCAACGGTGGATCTTTCCTTCTCGGTTCGCGGCGGGTTGCTGATGCGCCAAATGCACCACTGGGCTTGCAACATCTTCATCGGTGCCATGGTCATTCACATGGCTCGAGTCTTCTTTACTGGAGCCTTCCGCAAGCCTCGTGAGCTGAACTGGTCAATTGGTGTCACGCTGATGACCCTTGCCATCCTGAATGGTTTCGTGGGCTATTCCCTCCCTGATGACTTGGTCTCAGGAACGGGTCTGCGTATCGGATTCTCCATTCTTTTGTCAGTTCCCTTGGTGGGTACCTACCTTTCCTTCTTCGTCTTCGGCGGGAACTTCCCAGGCACAGCGGTTATCCCGCGCTTCTTTATCATTCACGTCCTGCTTCTCCCCTTGGTGATTCTTGGCATGATCGGGGCTCACATGGGTCTGCTTGCCAAGCAGCAGCACACCCAGTTCCCTGGGAAGGGCAGAACAGAAAAGAATGTGGTGGGAACCCCGATGTTCCCAACCTTCATCGCGAAAGCCACGGGCTTCTTCTTTATGACTACTGGCGTGACCGCACTACTTGGTGCGCTCGTGGCCATCAACCCCATCTGGATTTACGGTCCATACGATGCGTCAAAGATTTCCTACGCCGTTCAGCCTGACTGGTACATGGGCTGGCTTGACGGAGCGGCGCGCATTATGCCGGCCTGGGAGTTCTCAAGTTTTGGCCACACCTGGCCATTGAATATTTTCGTCCCAGCCGTGCTCTTCCCTGGATTGATCTTCGGACTTTGCTACGCCTGGCCAGCACTGGAGCGTCGCCGCCACGGTGACAATGAGCTCCATAACCTCCTCGACAACCCTCGCGACGTGCCGCACCGCACCGCTGCGGGAGCTGCTGTCCTTGCGCTCTTGTTCACGGTCTTCGTGGCAAGTTCAACTGACGTGCTCGCGAACTTCTTCCACTTGAAACTTGATACGGTTCTTTGGGCCATGCGCTTCTTGGTGATCATCATTCCGGTCGTGGTTTACCCACTCACCTTTAAGGTCTGCCAGGAACTCGCAGAGTTGAGTGATGCTGGAAAGCGCAAGCGAGCGATGATCGTTTCTCGTACCGCCGAGGGTGAGTACGTAGCCGTTGAGGCTGATGTCCACCCTGAAGATGGCGAGCACGAGGCGGATGCTCTTCCGGTGCCAACCTTTATTGAGGGTCTCTCAGATGATGCAGCTAAAACTGCGGCCCCCAGTAATGGCGTGCGCCAAGTCGACCGCTAGGCCAAGAACTCCTTGCCTTAGCGGCAGGGCTGTCTTGATCAGGAGAGCAAAGCACCTGGAGTCCTAGGCTGCGGCTTGCCCTTAAGTTCCTCGAGAAGGCCCTTGGGGCTGGCTCAGCTTCCTAGAAGCTTCTGGGTGGCGCGCCCCAAGGCCACCGATTCCTCCCAGAGGGCCCTAGATTGCCTTCCTAGGAGATGAGCTTACGCAAGGGTGGCAGTGACGGGAAGGTGCTTAACGCCTCCCACAAAGGCCGCCTGCGACCATTCGGGTTCTCCAGCGAGTTCCATATGATCCACGACTTTGAGGAGTTTCGGCAAGATGGTGCGTAACTCACGACGGGCAAAGGTGGATCCTAGGCAGAAGTGCTCTCCGCCACCAAAGGAGATCATGCGAGGGGCGTTGCTCCTGTCCACGTGAAATTCCATCGGCTTGTCAAAGACCGCATCATCGCGGTTGGCTGCGGGGTAAGAAAGGAGGATGCGGTCACCCTCGGGGATCTCGACTCCTTGGAAGGTCGCTGGCTCGGTCAGATAGCGAAGGAAATGACGCACGGGACTGGTCCAGCGAATCATCTCATCGACGGCATTGACGAGGAGTTCTGGCTTTTCCTTCAATTTTCTAAACTCAGCCTGATCGGCGAGTAGGGCCTGTAGGCCACCGGAAAGAGCGAATGATGTCGTGTCATGGCCCGCGGTGGCAACGATGATGTAATACCAAAGCGTTGCGTGGTCGTCCATGGGACATCCCTCAACTTGTCCATTGGCGATAACGGAAGCGAGGTCGTCTTGGGGCTTCTTTCTCCTGTCCTCGGTGATTCCTTCGAAGTAGCTTTCGAATTCCCCAATGGTCTTGCGAACCATCTCAAAGGGGTCGGAGACGTCCCCTAAGTATTCGGGATCGGCAGCGCCAAAGAGTCCCTGGGTAAGGCGAAGCATCATGGGCTCATCCTCGGGTGGGACGCCATAGATCGACATAATCACCCGCAAGGTGTAGGGCACGGCGATTTCCTTGGAAAAGTCGCAGGTCCCACCAAGTTGGCGAAACTTCTCTACGAATTCGTCTGCAATGGCTTCAATAGCCTCCTGGCGCTTCGCCACGGCAGTGGGGCGAAAGTAAGGATTAGCCAGCTTGCGGTGGACATCGTGTTCCATGCCATCCATGTGGATGAGGGTCTTAGGGTCAACGCCGAGGCCCTTCAGGATTTCGAACTGCAACTCGGGCCCAAGGACGGAGTCGCGCGTGTTGAGGAACTTGTCGTTATTGCGAGATACATGGAAGACGTCCTCATGGCGGGTCAGAGCCCAGAAAGGTCGGTAGCCCTCTGCCTCAACACGCAGGACGGGCGCTTCGCGCCGAAGCTCGCCGGCAATGGCGTGCCACTGTTCTTGGTCTGCATAAATTTCGGGCTTGAGAAAGATCTCTCCGCGGGGATCAGCTTGAGTCATCTCTACCTCCTTGATGGTGCCTATCAACCTACCAAGCCAGCGGAGCGGTCTGGCTAAATTACGCTCAAGTCTGAGGACTGCGAAGGCCTACCGAAATTGAGTAGCGCGAGGGCGCTAGCGCAAAGCGCCAGACAAGATGCGATGAACATTCCACCGGTGAATCCGTGAGCAGCTAGGGCCTGACCGGACAGGACGGAGGCAATTGCTCCACCGATGAAACTGCTGGCCATATAGGCCGCATTGATACTCGAGCGGGCCTTGGCATCCAAGCGGTAGTAGATGGCTTGGTTGGAGATAGCCATTGCCTGAACGCCCATATCAAGGATGACGATGGCGACGACCAGTACGAGGAGCTGCGTAGAAGCGAGGAGCAGCATGAAGCACGCGAGGCTTATGCCAAGGGCAGCTATGAGCGCGCTGCGAAATGCCCTTCCCTGATCAGCATGGTGACCAGCGAGATTTGCGGCAGCCACGCCGGCGAGGCCAGCCAGGCTGAAGAGCCCAATAAGGGCGGGCCCGTAATGGTAGGGGGAAGCGGCAAGGAGAAAGGATAGGGAAGTCCAAGTACTCGTAAAGATTCCGAAGCAGAGGGCTCCCAAGAGTGCACGATGTCGCAGGAGGCGGTGTGCTCGCAGCAGTTGCCAGGGAGCGAGAAGGCTCCGCTTATGCAGCGCAGCGCTTTGAGGCTCCTCGGCCGGGAGGACGCGGTAAAGCAGCACAGCCGAGGCACTCATGAGGAGGGCTGCAATCAGGTAAACCCAACGCCAAGACAAGAGCGCGGCAATGGTCCCCGAGGCGAGCCGTGCGAGCAAAATACCCGCAAGGATTCCCGACATCACCTTGGCGATCACTCGACCTCGGTCTTGCTCTCGAGCAAGGTCAGCGGCAAAGGGGACCAATAGCTGGCCTGATACGGCAGTGATACCGATAAACAGTGCCGCCAGTAAGAAGTGCCAAAAGTTACTCGCCAGTGCCGATAGGCCGAGGAACAGTGACGAGGCAAGGCTTACGAGAGGGACAAGACGCCGACGCGGGAAGCGATCTCCTAGTGGAAGGAGCAGGAGGAGGCCAATGACGTAGCCAACTTGGGTGGCGGTGATTGAAAGGCTGATACTGCCTGTCCCTACGCCAAAGCCCTCAGCAAGTCGAGGGAGGAGGGGTTGGGCGTAGTAGAGGGTTGAAACTCCAGCCCCAGCCGAAATGGCCATGGCCCATAGCAGGTGGGAGGGGAGACTTTCGCCCCCCGCCTCAGGATGAATCAGACAGATCCGCCGCGGCGACTCTCAAGCGTTCCACCAACCAAGGCGGTGGTTACGAGCGCGAGTCCAGGAACCAAGAACCAAATACCGAAGACCAAGGCGAGGACGGTAAAGAAGGCGCCCATGCCCATGGTGAATGGCCAGATACTCGATCCGGGGAAGGTGTCAATGATGACTGTCGTAGCCTCCATGGCGCCATCGTCGAGATCCTCGGGGCGAAAGCCCATCCGCTTGTGCCACCAGGCGTAGTAGAGACCTGGCATCAGGCCAAGGAGCGAAGCACCGAGCAGCATGAGGCCACCAGCTGGCTCCTTCGAAAGCACAAGGTAAGCCACCGTTAGGCCGCCGGCAAAGAGACCGAAGAGGATGAGGAGTCGAGATTCAATCTTCATAACTAGCCTTCCTTCTTTTCTCCGGGGCCGTGGCTGTCGCCATGAGCAATCGCGAGGGCATCAGGGTGATTGAAGTCCCAAGTTGGTCGCTCGGAGCGAATGGGTGGCAAAGCCACGAAGTTGTGATGTGGGGGAGGTGAGGTAGTGAACCATTCCAGTGTGTGAGCGTCCCAGGGGTTGTCGCCAGCTGGGACCTTGGCCCTCAAGGTGGTGATGACATTGACCGCGAAGAGCAGGATGGAGACGGCAACCATGACGGCTCCGACCGAGGACCAGATATTGAGGGTCTGCCACTCGGGGTGGTTCGGGTAGACGCCCATCCTTCGCGGCATGCCTTGGAGGCCTAGTACATACTGAGGCATCAGCGTGAGGTTGGCACCGAGGAAGAGCAGCCAGAAGTTCCACTTCCCGATCTTCTCGCTCAGGAGGTAGCCCGTAATTTTGGGGAACCAGTAGTAGAGCCCGGCCATGGCCCCGAGGATCAAAGCAACGACTACGGAGTGGAAGTGGGCCACGATGAAATAGGTGTCGTGGGTCATGAAGTCCAAGGGTGGCGAAGCCAAAATAATTCCGGTAATACCACCAATGAGGAAGGTGATGAGGAAACCAATCGACATCAACATTGATGTCGTGTAAACCACCTGCCCTCTCCACATGGTTCCGATCCAGTTGAAGAACTTGATTCCTGTCGGGATGGAAATGAGATAGGTCATGATGGAGAAGAAGGGGAGCAACACGACACCAGTGGTGAACATATGGTGAGCCCAAACCCCGAGGGAAAGTGCTGCAATCGTCAGGGTTGCAAAGACCATTCCCTTGTAGCCAAACATTGGCTTGCGCGAAAACACCGGGATGGTCTCCGAGACCATGCCGAAGAAGGGCAGCGCCAAGATATAGACCTCCGGGTGACCCCAGAACCAGAAGATGTGCTGCCAAAGCACCGGCGATCCACCACCGGCCACCGTGAAGATGTGAGTACCGAAGTGACGGTCAGCGAAGAGCATGATGAGCCCTGCGGTTAACACAGGGAAAGCGAGCAGGATCAAGATTCCTGTCACCAACATGTTCCAGGTGAAGATGGGCATGCGGAACATGGTCATGCCTGGTGCGCGAAGATAGAAAATCGTCGCTACCAGGTTCACCCCGGTAAAGATCGCCGAGAAACCCGTGAGCAAGAGTGCTCCGATCCAGAGGTCAGAACCAGCTCCGGGTGCGTAAATAGCATTTGATAGCGGCGCGTAGCCAACCCAACCAAAGGCTGCGGCTCCGCCAGCGGTAAACCAGCCGATCAACATGGTGATCGAACCTGTCAAGTAGAGCCAGTAGCTCAGCGCATTGAGTCGCGGGAAGGCCATGTCTGGTGCGCCGACCTGAATGGGAACCAAGTAGTTAGCAAGGCCACCAAAGGCGAAGGGACCTGCAAAGAGGTAGATCATCACGGATCCGTGCATGGTGAAGAGTTGGTTGTATTGCGCCAGCGAAACCAAACTTCCGTTAGGAGAGGTGAGCTGTCCACGGATCATGAGGGCAAAGAAACCACCAATGACCAACATCACCAGTGAAGTCACGGTGTAGCTCAGACCAATGACCTTGTGGTCAGTGGTGGTGAGCCAATTCAAGATGCCCCGTGCGCCGTGGTGCTCGCCGTGCCCTGCGTCATGGTGACCGCCATCGTGGGGTGGTTCAGCCGGCGCAACTTCTGGGCGATTTAAAAGATCAGTCACTTTGATGCTCCATTCGACATGGCTAGGACATTGCTTTGACCGGCAGTGTTCAGCCAGGTTTTAAATGCGGCGGGACTCACGACTTTGACCTTGAAGTACATGATGGAGTGGTAAAGCCCGCAGAGTTGCGTGCACTGCCCTGGGAAAACCCCGGTCTTTGTTGGGGTGAAGGTGAAGGTGTTGATTACCCCAGGCTGGGCATAGCGACTGAAGTCAAACGCATTGACGTAGAAGCCGTGGACCACGTCACTGGAGGTCAGGACAATCTTGGAGGGGACACCCTCAGGGAGCACCAAGGTGGGATTCTCGGTGGTCTGCCCTACGACTGTTGCATTGGGGTGACCTGGATAGCTGAACTTCCAACCCCACTGGAAGGCGTTTACATGGACTGTTGGCTTCGCTACGGGCATTGCGGTCACTTTGTTCTCTGCAGCGATAGTGATCCAAATGAGGCCAGCAACGATGATGGTCGGGATGACGGTGTAGAGAATCTCCACGGGAACGTGATACTGCGTTTGCTTCGGAATGCTTGCATCCCTCGCGCGGTATCGCAGCGCAGCCCAGATGATGAGCGCAAGCGTGAAACCACCCACGATGAGGCCAACGACCATGAACTCTTGCCAGAGTTTGTAGGTGGCTTGAGCCTGCGTGGTGGCACCTTTGGGAGCCCAGAAACTAGGCACGGTGCAACCAGTGAGCAAGATGGGCGCCGTAGCGACAAGCGCTACGAGGCTTCGGCGGTGACGGCTGATACGACGCCGAGACGTTGTCGTAGTAGCCGTGGAGTTTGGGGGAGTTTCCACGGTCAAGACCTTAGTCAAGACCGGAGGTGGCTGGAACAACCAAAAGCTCGGAGCCAGGCCGAGCGGGAATCTGGGCCCAACTCGCTGAGGGCTGAGCCCTGTGCTTTAGGCCCCCGCAAACTGCCTGAAGGCTCCTGAGGCTTAAGCGTCCTTGTTGGGCTTGGCTTCAGGGTCGCTCTCGTCTGAAGCTGCTGCGCCCTCTTTGAGACCCTTTTCAAACTCGGTCTTAGCCGAACCTAGGCTTCGCGCGAGCTTGGGGATCTTGGATCCGCCAAAAAGAACAGCGACAATGACGACGCCAACAATGACGAGGTCTGGACCGAAAATATTCGCGAGCATAATTACCTCTCCTCTCCACCTCTCTATGGAAGTGGCACTGCTATCCAGCGTAGACCAGCAGACCGGTCAAATTGCTAGCCAGCGAGCAAAACTCCAAGGACTAAGGCCAGCACTGAGGCCAGACCTCCCACAGAGGCCCAAATAGCCTTGCCCTGGGGTGTTGCCGCTCGGCCATGAAGCCAGGCACCAAGACCAGCGAGGGCAACAACGAGGAACTTAAGCCCCATGACGGCATTCCAGGCGGCGTGGTCACCGTTCGCCTGGGCATGGTGCAACGCGCCGAGGTTCCAAAAACCGGTGAGGATAAGGAGGAAGTAGGCAGGCCAGCTGAGTTTGGCAAAGGCCTTTGCCACCTTTTTCGCGGCCGACTCATCTGAGAGTCCCCGCAGGGTGGGCAAGAGGCCCATCATGGTGATCTGACCACCAATCCAAATACAGGCAGCCAAGACGTGGAGCGTTAAGCGGATGGCATCAAGCGCTGGGGTGAGCTGCAAACTGCTACTCACTAGACCGCCTGCCAGTTGGGCTCACGCTTTTCGGCAAAGGCGATGGCGCCCTCCATGGCATCCGGGGAAGCACCGATCTCGCCAAAGGCCGCATCGTTGATGGCCCATGCGGCTTCTTCGCTCAATTCGGCCGCTTGGAGCATGACGGACTTGGAGACGCGCACGGCGGTGGGGGCATTCTTGGCGATGGTCTCGGCCAGGGCGATGGCCTCGGCCATGAGCTGCGCAGCAGGGACAACACGGTTAACGAGGCCGACACTGAGCGCACGGGCGGCGTCCATGGGCTGGCCGGTAAGGGCGAGCTCTAGGGCCACCGTTTGAGGAACGCGCTTACCGAGGCGAATCAAACCACCGGCTCCAGCAATGAGGCCTCGCGAAACCTCGGGGATGCCGAACTTGGCATGGTCGGCGGTGACTACGAGGTCGCAGCTGAGCATGATCTCAAAACCGCCAGCCAGAGCGGAGCCGTTGCAGGCCGCAATGATGGGCTTGGGAAAGGCACGCTTGGTGATGCCACCAAAGCCCTTATCGGTGATGGGGAATTCGCCCGTGGCAAAAGCCTTCAGGTCCATGCCGGCTGAGAAGGCCTTGTCGCCAGCGGCGGTCAGGATGACTACCCAGACATCCTTGTCCTGCTCGATTTCGTCGAGCGCATCGCCTAGGGCGATGGCAGTGGCGCGGTTGATGGCATTGCGTGCCTCGGGCCGGTTGATGGTGAGGATCTCGATATGACCCTGGCGCTCCCTGAGGATCTCGTCGGCCATGGTGGGTGCTCCTTTTGCTTGGGTTCCTTGCGCAAAGCAACCTAGCAAGCCAAAGCAACCCCTGGCCTCACTTCGTGGGAAACTGGTGTAGTGAGCCAAACCCCAGCGCCAAAGCCCCTTCCTCAGGACTTTCAATTTGGGGTAGCCACCTCAGGATTTCAGGTGGAGGGTGGCTTCAATGGCCAGGGCGAGCCCTTGAATCAATGGCATATGGCGGAGCTGACCGGAAAGGCTGCAGTCTCCGGTCCAGCTTGTGGCTTCTGGGAAAGGCCAGAGATCCTGCTCGATGCGGCAGCGAGTCTCGACATCGATTGCATGCGCCTTTCGGTTGAGTGGGCGCGCATCGAACGCTCTGATGGCGATTTTGATGAGACGGCCCTTGATCACTACCGCGACATCCTGGCGGGAATGCTCGAGCGTGGTCTTGACCCGGTGGTGACTATGCATCACTTCACCCATCCAGAATTTCTTGGACTGGAGTTTTGGCTCATGCCAGGTTCGCCAGAACGCTTCTGCGCCTATGCCGAGCGCGTTGTTGAAGCCCTGAGCCCCCAAGTGCGTCGTTGGGTGACCATCAATGAGCCAGTTATCGAGGCAATGCATGGTTGGGTCTCAGGCATGTTCCCGCCTTTCCGACGAGGAGCGATCTCTGACGCGCTTTGCGTCATTGACAATCTTCTCGTCGCCCACCTCTTGCTCTCTCGCATCATCAAGCGTCATCGCCCTGATGCGGAAGTCACCTTGACTATGACGAGCTCCTCTGCCTACGACTTTTCCGCCATCTATCTCGACCTCCTTGAGGCCCCTCGACGCCAGACGGGCAGTGACGCTTCGGCGTGGTTGTCCTCTCGTCGCGAGACCTTTGAAGCACTCGGTGGACCTTCCTCACTGGTGGAGTCCGCTATGCGTTGGCTGCTGGCGGCCTTTGGCCAGTACACCAAGCTTGCGGCCTTCCCTGCTGACCCCACCGGTTTCTCCACTCAGTTAGCGGCATGGATGAAGCGACCAGGAACCATGCGAGCGGCGGAGCTCGCGATGGATGGATCCGAAGCTTCGCTCGATGTATTGGGTGTCGATCACTACGACCCCCAAGTTGCGAGGTTGTGGAGCAAGCCTTGGCGTGAGGTGGCTGGTGAAAGAAGGGTCCTTCCCTTCACCGAACACGATGAGTGGACACATAAGCCAGCCGACCTCTCCCTGAGCTTGCAGCAACTCCACGGCCTCTACCCTGATCTGCCAGTGGTCTTTATGGAACACGGCATGGCAACAAGGCGCGAGCGCGGGAAGCCTCAGACCAGAGTCGATGGTCTTCGCCGGCCGGTCTTTTTGGCTCAACAATTCAGCGCCATGCTCGCGGCCATGGACGCAGGGGTCAATGTCGCTGGCTATCTCCATTGGAGTCTGGTGGACAACTATGAGTGGGGGAGCTTCGCTCCCCGCTTTGGGCTCTTTGGTATGGATAGACCACGATCAGGAGAGCCTGTGCAGCTGCTCGCTACGGACGCAGCTGGTGATGATTCTGCAGCTGCTTATCGCAGGATTATTCAGGGGCTCAGGGCCGACGACCGTTCGGTGCTTGCACTGCCCTAGGTCTACAGCTTGGGCTCTCCAGCCGCATGGGTGGCTTCGTAGATTGCCTCTTCAGTTTTTTCGCGGCGCTTTGAGCGAATGTGCAGGGTCACCGCTGCGGTGATGACAAAGGCGAGAATGGCATAGGAAGCCCAACCGGCGTATTGCTCGACAGTCTTATACGCATGGCCAACGAAGTAGCCAAGCAAGGTAAAGCCAATACCCCAAACCACTCCCCCGAGAGCATTGGCCGCCAAGAAGGTGGGGTAGTGAAGACCGCTCATACCCGCCAAGCCAGGAACGACAGCACGCAGGAAGGCGGTGAAGCGACCGAGAAAGACAGCCACCGCACCGCGGGTGCGCAGTAGCCCAAGACCGCGATCAAGGCCAGCGCGTCGGTGACGCAGGATTTTCATTTCTAAGAGGCGATCGCCGTGAGTCTTGCCAACCCAGTAGCCAACGGTGTCTCCTGCAATTGCACAGATGACCACAACTGCGCAAAGGGCAACAATATTTACGTGGCCGTCTGACGCCGACACGCCTCCGATGATGACGGCCGTTTCTCCGGGGAAGAGGAAGCCGATAAATATGGCAGCTTCGGAAAAGACCAGAGCGCCCACCACGAGGTAGACAGCTAGGGGCGGCAGGTTCTGAATGGCATCAAAGAGATGGCTAAGCACGCTAGCCATTGTCGCAGGTCCTTGGCCCTAGGGGACAGGTTTCAGGTTCACAGCCCGCTCTCAGGTGACTTTCGGGCAGAATGGTGCCTATGGCAAAACGATCAAACCTTTCTCATTCATCTCGATCCACGAGCGGCCCCGCAAAGGCTGACGCTTCTCTGCGGCCTTCCTGGGCGACACTGCCGCCTCGTGCCTATGCCGGCGCGGGCTGGGCACTCCTTCCGCTCCGCGCCTTCCTCGGCTTCACCTTCGTCTTTGCCGGCTTGCAGAAGTTCGCTAATCCAAACTTCTTCAACTCAGCCAGCCCCGATTCCATCAACGCGCAGCTGATTGCCGCCGACAGGAATTCCCCTTTGAGTTTCCTCCTCGGTCATCTCATTGAAAAGGCCACTGCAGTCGGCATCTTGATGGCGCTTGGCGAGCTTGCTGTTGGCCTCGGAATTCTGTTTGGGCTCTGGACGCGCGTCGCCGCCATTGCTGGTTCGGTCATCTCGCTCTCCCTGTTTCTCTCCGTGAGCTTTCACCAGCATCCCTATTACACGGGATCAGACATTGTCTTTGCCTTCGCCTTTGTCCCTCTGGCTATAGCTGGGGCTGGCGTGCTTTCCCTCGATAGCGCGATTGCAGCTCGGGTGCGCCGCGATAAGGACGCTGGAGATCCCACCATCGTGCCGATTGAATTCGGCAGTGTCCAAGAACACTGTGGCAACTTTGTGCAGGGACGATGCAGCGCGCAGGCCAACGCCGCCTGCTCCCCATCGTCTTGTCCCGTTTTGGTGGGCTCTCGTGCCCCACTGCTCGCGCGTCGTGCAGTGGACGAGATTGACCGCCGCACTGCCGTTGCTGGTGGTATGGCTGCTGGCGCAACGGCCGTGGCTGTGGTTATTTCAGCGGGTGCCGCGGCGGGTCTTGGACGCGCTGTGGGCGGAGTGAAGGGCCCCGTTGGAGGCGGCACTTCGCAACTGCGTCCTGGCTCGACGACAACCCCCCAGACCCCAACCACGTCGGGTGGCACTTCGACCACGACCAAGACATCTCTGGGTCATGCGATCGGACCTTCAACGTCGGTCAAGGTGGGCGGTGCGGCAACCTTCTCTAACCCGCTATCTCAGCAAACTGGCATTGTGATTCAGCCCACGGCTGGGGACTTCAGGGCTTTTGACGCACTCTGTCCACATGCCGGTTGCGTTGTTTCATATTCCAAGCCCGCCGATCTCTTGGTCTGCCCTTGCCACGGTTCGCAGTTCAATGCGAAGAGTGGTGTTGTTGAAGTTGGTCCAGCGGTGACTGGTTTGAAGGAGTACAAACTGGCCGTTGGCTCAGATGGTCAGCTCTACATCTCCGCCTAGACGGAAGGCAAAGCCATGAGTATGCAGCGCATTCTCGTCATTGAAGATGAAGAGGCCATTGCCGATGCGCTCTCCACGGGTCTTAGCGCTGAAGGCTTTGCCGTCAGTATCGCGAGGCGCGGAGATACGGGGCTTGAAATTGCCTCTAAGGAAAGCTTCGACCTCATCGTGCTCGACATCCTGCTTCCCGGCCGCAATGGCTATCAGGTTTGCGCAGCCTTACGGAGCCGCGGCATCTGGACGCCAATCTTGATGCTGACCGCAAAAGACGGGGAGCTCGATGAAGCAGAAGGCCTTGACACAGGAGCAGATGATTTCCTGCGCAAGCCCTTTCACTTCGAGGTGCTCATAGCCAGAATCCGCGCCTTGCTGCGTCGAGGCATCCCCCAACTTGCCGAAAAAGTTGAAGTTGGAGACCTGCGACTTGATCGAGCGGCGCATCGTTGTTGGAGGGGCGAGGTGGAGATCGACCTCACCCCTCGAGAGTTTGACCTCCTCGCTGTCCTGCTCGATGCCGCTGGAAAGGCCGTGCCAAAAGCCGTCTTGTTGGAAAAGGTCTGGGGTTCATCCTTCGAAGGTGATCCCAACATCATCGAAGTTTACGTTGGCTACTTACGGCGCAAGGTTGATCGACCTTTTTCGCGTAATGCGATTGAGACCGTGCGCGGCATTGGCTATCGCCTTGAGCAGACCGGGGGATAGGCCTTATGGCGATGCCGGCTTGGCTTAGCTCCGTCCGGGTGCGCGTTGCTATGGCGGCGGTGATCGCCGTAGCAATTGCCTTTCCCTTCATGCGCTGGGCACTGATGGCCCAGGTGCATCGCGCCCTGCAAAGTGAAGTCCAGCTGAGGGTGATTAGTGAAGTCCACCGTACGGCGCAGAAGCTGCAGCCGAGTACCTTCCAGGCGGTGAACGCGACCTGGGTGGACAGTAGCCCTGAAGTCGCCGTGGAAATTGTTGACGGGGAGGGCAGAGTCTTGGCGCGCTCATCTGAGCTGCGCAGCCAACAACCGGTTTCCACCCTTGTGCCGGCCACTGGCCGCTTGAGTCAACTCGTCGTGCATTCGACCATTCGTGGAGATCACGGCAGTGAGCCTGCGGTGGCCTTTTCCACCGTGGCCTATGGGCAAAAGATCACCATCTATGGAGTGGCCTTTTTGGGCCAAGTGAATCGCTCGGTGAGTCTCTTTGGGAGCAGTCTGCTTTTCCTCTATCCCTTTTTGCTGCTCTTAGTGGGCCTGGTCGCCTACATCATTTGTGGTCGAGCGCTTCGGCCGGTAGAGACCGTGCGCGCCGAGCTCGAGGAGATTTCAGCCAGCGACCTTCACCGCAGGCTTGCCGAACTTCCTTCTGGAGATGAGATCGCGGGCCTCGTACTCACGATGAACGGCATGCTCGACCGTATCGATCATTCGATCACGCGCCAACGCCAGTTCGTCTCAGATGCCAGCCATGAACTCCGTAGTCCCATTGCGGCGATCTTGGCCCAAAGTCAGGTAGCAAAAGCCCATCCTGATCGCGCCGAGCTCCCCGTCTTTGCGACCATCGTCGAGCGCGAAGGCATTCGTATGGGTGATCTTGTTGATGACCTCCTGCTCTTAGCCAAGAGTGATGAAGGTGGCCTACGCCATGCTCGCGGCGATGTTGATCTCGATGAGATTCTGCTTGATGAAGTGCAGCGCCTGCGCGCTGAAGGAAAACTCAAGGTTGATGCTCACGCCATCGAAGGCCTACGTATCACCGCGGATGGTGAGTTACTCAGCCGAGCTATTCGTAATCTCGTCGACAATGCTGCTCGCCATGCCCACCAATCGGTGACGCTTTCCTGCACAAAACAGGGAAACGCTGCAATCGTCATCGTTGCTGATGATGGCGATGGGGTGGATCCAAGCATGCGCGAAGAACTCTTTGAGCGCTTTGCGCGAGGTGACGCATCGCGGTCGAGATCGACGGGTGGTTCCGGTCTGGGTCTGCCCATCGCAAGAGAGATCGCGAGTATGCACGGCGGAAGCTTGCAGCTAGGTGAATCCGAGCAGGGGGCGAGTTTCGTGCTGAGGCTTCCGCTTTCCGCCGAGTGAGCGTGATCGAAAGCGGCTAGCTGACGGCGCGAAGTCTTGGACTGTTACCGATTTCGCGGCGGCGCTTATCTACGGTCTGGATGAAGTCCTTGCCCCAAGCCAATTCGGTCAAGACATCGACTTGACCACGAGGCCTGGCGAGCATCCATGAGTGTCCACCAGGTAGCCAATGGATGGGGACTCCAGCGAGTTTTCCAAATTCCACGGCTGTGGCGGCATTCAAGCCAAGCGAGATCATCTCTGGGCAGAACGGC
>CAZTQJ010000006.1:0-16500 GCA_964615615.1 uncultured Acidimicrobiaceae bacterium | reverse complement strand
GCCATCGACCCGGTCCACGCAGTTGGCATAAGGGGGAAGCCCGGAAACTCGCGAGCTTGAGTCCCCACGAGGAAATCGAAGATCATCCCCTTAGCTCGACCAGGCTTAGAGAGCTGCGCCAGCGAGTACGGCTACCATGCCGATTATTGCTGCACCAATCAAAGCAAAAACTACTCCTCGGCCTAGGACGAGAAGCCAGCACGCGGCGAACGCCAGTGGCACAAATTGCCAAAATTGAGTCAACTCCAAAGCAAGGGGAATGGCTGATCCGGCAATTGCACCCACTACTGCAGCCCCGGCTCCGACGAAAAAGGCTTGGATGCGATGATCGCTACGCAGACGATTGAAATGCCTCGCGCCTGCAATGACGAAAATAAAAGAGGGAGAGAATGCGACGGCGGCCGCGAGCAGGCCGCCCCATATTCCGTTTGCGGCGTAGCCAACCGCTGCAACCGTTTGAACGACTGGTCCAGGTGTGACCTGGCCTAGGGCGACGGCATTGAGGAATTGGCTCCCCGACATCCAGTGGTAAGTCACGACGGCATCATGTTGCATCAGGGGAATAATGACGAAGCCGCCTCCGTAGGAAAGCGCACCGACTTTGAACGCAACCCAGATGAGGGCCGCGATGCTGCCCGTGGCTAGGGGTAAGAGGGCGGCGGGGAATAGAGATGACAGCCCTCGAGGAGGCTTAGGGCCTCCCTGAGTTCGGATGGCGATTTCTGCGAGGCCGCAGGTGATGAGCACAAATACCAGAAACGCACCGAAGCTCGCAGCAGTGGCCGCGCCAGCGGCCAGGTAGGTTACCCAACGAAGCTTGCTCGCGGAATTTGAGGCCATCCTCTGCCAACTTCCCCGCATGAGTCCAGCTGAGGCGCTGATTGCGACCGCAGGCACAGCTGCGCCGGCTCCAGCAGCGAGACCAAGAACCCAGATTGGCGGGTGTTTGGCGAGAAAGAGCGCGGAGAGGGTCAAAACGATCACCAGTCCTGGAAGGATAAAAAACAATCCACCAACGATTGCCCCAAGTCGTCCGCGAAGTCGCCAAGCGCAGTAGATAGCGAGTTGGGTTGAGGCTGGGCCGGGGAGAAGGTTTGTGGCAGCGATACCGTCTTCAAACTCATCGCTAGTTAGCCAAGATTTACTGTCGACGCAAAGCTTACGAAAAAGCGCAATATGAGCTGGTGGGCCACCAAATCCGATTGCGCCAATACGACCCCACTCACGAGCAATTATCCCGAGAGTAAGTGTTTTGCTTTGGTTCGTAGACGCCACGTCAATGATCTTAGATAAGCCGTCTGTTGCTTAAGGCTTATCCCTTTTGGCCTATGGAATCGTTTGGGCTCCGCAGATTGTTCGCGGAGAAGTTTTAAAGCCTCTGACCTGCTTGAGGGATGCACCATTAGGCGTGTCGCAATATGAAAACTGGCACGACCATTGGGCTCATGACAACTACCTTCAAAGCACCAGCGGTACAGGCCTCTCAGCGCGAAGCCGTCGTCCTCGTTCGAGTACTAGGGCGGCTCAGCATTGATGGCTTGAGTGGACCCATCACCAGAGCGCGAACCGACGAGCTCATCGCCTACCTATCGCTCCACCCCAGGGGCGTCTCGACTGCGCAGTGGTCGGAAGCCCTGTGGCCAGAGCGAGTGATGTCGCCGGCAACGGTCTACTCAACGGCCTCAGCAGCGAGACGAGCGCTCGGAAGCCATGATGAAAGCTGGTCGCTCTTGCCTCGCGCCAGGGGAAGACTGCAATTAGATAAGGCAGTTATCTCCGACTTGGAGTTGTTGCGAGACGCTGCAATTTCGGAGGATCCCCTGACTTGGTGGATGGCACTGGATCTGGTCCGTGGCCGCCCCTTTGAAAGTTTGGACTTGGCCTCATGGCCAGTCGCAGAAGGCTTTGTTGCCGAGGCTGAGGCACTTGTCGCAGATTTAGCCTTGAGGGCAGCTACCCGTTCAGCAGGTCGAGGTGAATACTCACTGGCCCTTTCAGCGATTCGCACTGCTGTCCTTGCCGCCCCCTTCGATGAGCGGCTCTACCGCTGTTGGATGGAAATCTCCCACAGCGCAGGGAATCCAGCCGGAGTAGAAAGTGCCATGCAGGCTTTGGCGAGGAGTTTGGGGGTTGATATTGCCGAGGCAGATGCCTTAGTTCATGAGCAAACCTGGTCGAGCTATGCCGCACTTCGCCCCCTATCCAGCCGGAGCACCAGGGGAAGGTCTGGCAGCCTGTAACTTAGAGAGGTGGCAAAAAACGATTCTGGTAAGTGGGTTTCACGTGCAGCGGCAACGGGTGGCGGGCGTAGCTATCGCAGCCAACGGCCGACGAACTACTACCTCGCGCTGACTCTCGTCGTCGTTCTTGGCTTGCTTTCCATTGCCATCTCCCGCCACAGCTACCGCAACACCTCAACGACGGCCACCGGTGTTCAGCCAGCAATCGGCAGGACCTGGTACGCGGGCTATGCAATATCCGTCTGCGGGACAGAGCAGCCAAGTTTGGCAGCGAATACCAGCTCCACGACCGGCCAGACCACGACGGGTGATGGCGTAGTCAAAATCACGCCAACCGCCAAGGAGAATGCTGGCAAGAATGCCACGGTGGGTAAGTTTGTAACTGCGTACAGCGGCTTTTCAGTAAGCCAGGCTTCGATCACCATTCCTGGTACTAGCGCAAAGACGCTCAAAACCGGCGATGTTTGCCCAAGTGGTACGCCGGATGCTGGCAAGAAGGGCGTGGTGACTGTCGCGTACTGGCCAACGGTTGCCTCAAAGTCTCCTAAAGATGTCACCGCTGATTACGCGAATACCCGCTGGGCGCAGAACTCCTTGGTTACCTTCTCCTTCGCTCCGCAGGGCGCAAAGCCCACGCGACCCGGTTCGACGACCATCTCGGCCATGTTGAAGGCCGGGTCTGGTGCGCCAACCACGACGGCCATTACTTCGATAACGGTGCCCGCATCAACGCTGCCTGGCTCCACGGCTACTCCGTCATCCTCACCGATGACCACAGCTCCCGTGACCACTAGCTCAAAGCCCTAGCAAGATGCAGGCCATCGTCCTCGTGGGTGGTGAAGGAACGCGCATGCGTCCCCTGACCTACACCACACCAAAGCAGTTGCTCCCCATTGCTGGCACCACCATGCTTGAGCGTGTTCTTGGCCACTTGGCGAGACATGGCGTGAGCGAAGCTGTGCTTTCCTTGGGGTACTTACCCGATCGCTTTTTAGAGGCTTTCCCCAATGGCGAAGCTGCAGGCGTGAAGCTGCGCTACGCCGTAGAGCCTGAACTCCTCGATACCGCCGGCGCTATCGGCTTTGCTGCTCGCGAAGCAGGCGTGGAAGGAACCTTCTTGGTGGTCAACGGTGATGTGATCACTGATCTTGACGTAACGGCCTTGATCGAGTTCCACCGCGCACGCTCGGCAGAGGCGACCATCGCGCTTCACCCCGTCGAGGACCCATCGGC
Source organism: uncultured Acidimicrobiaceae bacterium (assembly GCA_964615615.1). Taxonomy (GTDB): domain Bacteria; phylum Actinomycetota; class Acidimicrobiia; order Acidimicrobiales; family RAAP-2; genus CAZTQJ01. The sequence continues at coordinate 13,027 of CAZTQJ010000006.1, read as the reverse complement.
ATTTGGTGTAGTTCCCACTGATGACCAAGGCCGCGTTCTCGAGTTCGTGGAGAAGCCCGACCGCGACAAGGCACCAACAAACTTGATTAATGCCGGTACCTACATCATGGAGGCCTCGGTCTTAGACCGCATTCCTCAGGGACGGCGAGTTTCTGTGGAGCGCGAGACCTTCCCCTTGATGGTTGAGGCTGGAAGCCTTTACGCCCATGCTGACGCTGGGTACTGGCTCGATACGGGAACCCCCGCCAGCTATCTCCGATCCAACCTTGATCTGCTCAATGGCAGCCGCGAGGGTATTCCCGTGGAGGGCGCTCGGCGGGTTGAAGCTTCCGTATGGGTAAGGGGTGACGTCAAGGTTGAAGGCTCTCTGCGGGGAGCAAGTCTGGCTGGAAATGCTTCCGTGATCTCCGCGGGAGCAGAGGTACTCGACAGCATCTTGGGCGAAGGGGTGGAGATCGCCGCTTCAGCAAGGATCACGCGTTCGGTATTGATGGATGGCGTCAAGATTGGTGAAGGTGCCCAGGTCACAGACTCCATCGTTGGCTTTGGAGCGGTTCTCGGTGCTCGCACAGACATTGAAGCGCTGAGCGTCATTGGCGCAGGGGCTCAGCTCCCCGAAGGGGTCAAGCTCTCCGGAGAGCGCTTCGGCGGACCCGAGGAGGCATAGATGCGGGCACTCGTAACCGGTGGTGCCGGCTTCATTGGGTCAACCTTGGTCGACCGCCTTCTTGCAGAAGGCCATGAAGTTGACGTCGTAGACAACCTCTCAACGGGTTCCTTGCGAAATCTTGCGGGCGCGAGGGCCGAGTATGCACACGTACTGCGTATCCATCAAGTGGATATCACCGATCCTGAGCTCACTGAACTCTTCGTACGGGCAAGACCAGAAGTCGTATTCCACTTAGCCGCACAAGCCGATGTGCGAGTTTCCGTGAATGATCCCATCTTCGACGCAACGGTGAACGTCCTCGGTACACTCCGGGTCCTTGAAGCCTGTCGCGTCGCTGGAGCGGGCCGCGTGGTTTTTGCCGCTTCAGGCGGGACGCTTTACGGCGAACCCGACGAGGCCGACCTGCCCATCCTCGAATCGCTGCCGCACCGACCCTTGTCGCCCTATGGCGTGTCGAAGAAGTCAGCCATTGACTACCTGACCTGTTACCGCGAACTCCATCATCTTGAGTTCTGCGCGCTCGCGCTCGCCAATGTCTATGGCCCTCGCCAGGATCCTCATGGTGAAGCAGGCGTGGTGGCTATTTTTGGTCAGAAGATTCTCGATGGCGAAACCGTGACCATCTTTGGGGATGGAAGCCAGACCCGTGACTTTGTCTATGTCGACGATGTCGTTGATGCCTTCTACCGCGGAGCATCAAAAGGCGGCGGTCTCGTTTGCAACATCGGAACGGGTCTCGAGACCTCGGTGAATGAGCTCTATATGACCATGGCTCAAGCAGTCGGGTCCGATATTCCCGCTTCCTTTGCGCCAGCGCGCGTTGGTGAACTCGCTCGTTCCTCGCTCAATATTTCACGAGCAGAAATGCAGTTGGGTTGGATGCCCTGGACCGATTTGGGGACAGGGACTGCTGCGGTGATGGATCACATCGCGAGCCAACGCAAGTCCTAGCGGAAGAGATCGTCCCCTGCGGAACGAATGATCTCGGCTGAGACCGATGATTCGCGCAGCCAAGCTTCGGGAACTCCGCGAACAATGGCGACGGGAACACCCGATGCCTTACCCATGACCAGCTCTGCAGCTGCAGCAATTTCATCGGCGACGCAGACCTCAGTAGCCACCAATTCACGCCCACCAGCATCTTCACTGCCACGTAGGTCGATGACGCCAGCAATCCCGGCAATGCCAATGGCGACGTCGGTGACTCCCTGTCTCCAGGGGCGGCCAAAGGTATCGGAGATGACTACCCCCACGGAAACCGAGAGCAAACGGGCAAGGCCAGCTCGCAGCCTTCTCGCAGAGCGATCCGGGTCGACGGGAAGCAGTGCTGCGGTGCCCGCTTCGACATTGGAAAGATCAATCCCGGCGTTCGCACAGATGAAGCCGTGAGTGGTTTCGCAGATGCGCAGATCTCCACGCCGCCTCAGAATTCGCACCGACTCGGATTCAACTAAGGCCACTTTCGCTTCGCTGTCATCATGGTCGAGCATGACCATGCGGCCCTCAGCCTTGGAAACGATTTTTTGGGTGACGACGAGGACGTCACCATCCAAGAGGGGTGTAGCTGCATGCTCCCCGAATACTGCTGCTATGAGCGCATCAAGCTCATCCCCGGGGCGAATCTCCCCAATGCCTTCAATGGGAATGATGGTGAGCGGTTTGCTCATGCGTTCAGCACAACCTGAGCGAGCGCTTGAGAACTCGCAGCGTCAACCATCATCGTGTCGGCAACAATGCATCTCATGCCAGCTGCCTCGACCGCAGCACTCAGATCAGCATCTATCTGGTCGATTACCAAAGTGGCGGCGTAGGGGGCGAGCAGACGAGCAATGCCTACCGCTGAGACTTCATGGCCAAGTTGTTCCATCAGTGAAGCAGCTGGACCTTTGATGGCTTTCCCGCCAACGATGGGGGAGACAGCAACGGCCCTGTCCCGCTGAGCTTTCACGGCGTCACCAATCTGCTTGATGGCAAATATGGGTCCAAGGGACAAAATGGGGTTGGAAGGGCAGAGCACGATGCGATCAGCCTGAGTGATGGCATCGAGGACACCAGGAGCTGCTTGAGCTTCCTGTGCTCCGTCGTAGGCAACCTCAATCACCTTGACCCCGTGTTGGTGTTTCACGAAGTATTCCTGAAAACTCAGGCTTTGCTGCGACGACCCAATTTCAGCGACAAGGCGTGTGGAAACGCGATCATCAGTCATGGGCAGTAAGCGCGCCGTGACTTTGCGTGCAGTCGCGATTCTTGCGCTGATTGAACTCAGGGTCTCACCAGATCGCAGGGCCCCGCTGCGAAGGAGGTGAGTGGCTAAGTCGCGATCGCCAAGACGAAACCAAGTGTCACCGCCAAGGATCTCAAGCTCTTCCATGACGCGCCATGATTCGGCGACAACGCCCCATCCTGTTTCGACATTATTGAGGCCAGCCAAGGTGTAGGTAACAGTGTCGAGGTCCGGACTGATGTGGAGTCCGTGGATGACTTCATCATCACCGGTATTGACTACAGCCACCAACTGATCTTGGCCCGCCAGCGCTCCCAGACCCAGCATGAGCTTTGCTGCTCCAACTCCTCCGGCGATAACGGCGACCATGTCAGGCGAGCCTAGGCCCGGGGCTAACCTCGCCCACCATGGCCCAAAGTATTGAGCACCGTGGGGCCGAGGCCTGCCAAACGCTCCCAGAGATCCAGGCCTGGGCTGCCGGGAACCATGCCAGTACTGAGGCCTATGTCGAACTTGATACACAGGGGGCATCGCGTCAGGCGGTGAGCTTTTCCGGCCTCCATGAATCATCGCTTGCCCTAGCCGCATGGATGGAACTTCGAGGCATAGGGCCTGGGAGCGTGCTTGCACTTGTGGCTGCTCCATCTATTGCCTACGCCACTGCTTACGCAGCGGCTGCACGTCTGGGCGCAGTCACCTCGGGCATTAATCCTCGCTTAGGCGAACGAGAGCGTCGAGAAATCCTGGAGATGCTGGAGCCCGAATTACTCCTTGCCGATGACCCGGGAACGTATCCGGCTGCGATTGATCTGCGTGAAGCCCTGTCAGCATCGATGGCTTTGACCGAACCGACGCTTCCGATGCCCATTGATGGCGAGGCTCCTGTCACCATTGTGTGGACCTCAGGCACTACGGGTAAGCCCAAAGGGGCAGTCTTTACGCATCGAGCACTGCGGGCCGTGGCTAGGGGAGTCGACGTTCTCAGTCAGCCAGGCGATCGACGGCTCTCCCCGGTTCCCTTTGCCCACGTTGCCTACATGACCAGAGTCTGGGACGAAGCCGAGCACGGCATTACTACGGTTATTTCGCCTCAGCCATGGCGAGCCTCCACGACCATTGCGGTCATGGAGCGCGAAGGCGTGACCGTAGGTCAAGGGGTGCCCACCCAGTGGGAGCTGATCTTGGCTGACCCAAAGCTCGAGACCGCTGACCTCTCGGCTTTGAGGCTTGCGGGGACGGGTGCGGCACGCATGGCACCCGACCGCGTGGCGGCCCTCCGCAACAGACTCGGCGTGCCGGTGATTGTGCGTTACACCTCCACCGAAACTTCTCTGGGTACTGGAACCCGGCCGGGAGACGCTGATGACATCGTGGCGACCACAGTCGGTCAGCCTGTTCCTGGCGTACAGCTTTCGCTCCTCGATGACGAAGCCAAGCCGGTGGCCGTCGGCGAAGTTGGCAGAGTGGTATTGCGCAGCGATGCGACCATGCTGGCCTATCTGGCGGGCAGGGATCCTTCCTCTCCGCATGGGCTCAGGATGGACGAGGAGAGGACGAGAGAAGTCCGACGCGACGACGGCTCAATCATTACTGGCGACTTTGGCATGCTCGATGCTGCGGGCAACCTGAGTTTGGTAGGGCGAGCCAATGAGCTCTACCAGCGTGGTGGCTACAACGTCTATCCCGCCGAAGTTGAAGTGGTCATTTCGGCGCTCGATGGGGTGAAGCAGGTTGCGGTTGTAGGGGCTGCGGATCCCATCCTCGGCGAGGTGGGTGTCGCGGTTCTGGCCCTTGAAGCTGGCAAGGAAATAGCCCTTGAGGACCTGAGGGAAGCGGTAAAGGCCGTTTTGGCTGATTACAAGGCTCCCGACGCCTTGCTCATCCTTGACGAGCTACCCCTGACCCCAATGATGAAGATTGACCGCACTTCCCTTCAAGCCCCCTGCGAGGAAGCGGCGAGAGTTCGGAGTCGATGATCACTTCGTTCTAGGCTCTCTGAGTCGCAGACCTCGGGCTTGCCGAGTCAGGCAGGGAAAGGAATCACATGTCGCCTAAGCAGATGATCGGGGAGCCAGATCCAGAGCGCGGAACTGGTGCTGAGAAAATCACTCCAGGCCGTTTTAACGGACACGTAGCCATCATTACCGGAGCCGCCTCGGGTATTGGCCGAGCCACAGCACGCCGCATGGCTGCGGAAGGCGCTTCAGTCACCTGCCTTGACCTCTCCTTTGAAGGTGCACAGGCGAGTGCGGCCGAGGTTCAGGCCGATGGCGGCACCGCTTTGGCAGTGCACTGCGACGTGACCGATGAAGTATCGGTGAAGAAAGCAATCGCTGAATCGGTTGCTGAACTTGGCCGCCCAAGCATCGTGGTGAACTCTGCCGGTATTGGTGGCTTCGAGCACACCACCGAACAGTCGATGGCTGGTTGGAATCGCATGATCGGCGTGAACCTGACCGGGACCTTCTTGATTTGTCGTGAGACACTCCCGCATCTGCTCGATGGTGGTGGAGTCATTGTCAATGTTTCTTCGACTGCAGGAGTTATGGGTCAGCCTTTCTCCGCTGCCTATTGCGCTTCTAAGGGCGGAGTCTCCATGATGACTAAGGCTCTTGCGGTGGAATACATCGACCGTGGCGTCAGAGTGAATGCTGTTGCCCCTGGTGGCGTTGACACACCTTTGGTTTGGGAATTTGGGCTTCCTGAAGGTGCACCGAGCAAGGCGCTAGAGCGCATTATGACGCCTATGGGTTTCTGCACTCCTTCCGAGGTGGCTGGAGCGATTAGCTACCTCAGCTCGGATGAAGCTGCCTACGTCTCGGGATCAATTCTCTCCTTCGACGGAGTACTCAGCGCCTAGCGTCATGGAACCCGACCAGCGACTTCGGGTCGCCGTGGAGGCAACCGCCCTCCTGGGCCAGCCCACAGGGGTTGGTGCAGCAGTGTCGGGAATGCTCGGCTCGCTCGTGGGCCAAGCCTTGGAGCTCAGTGCCTTTGCGGTGACTTGGCGTCGACGTGAGTTACTTGAGGAGCTCCTGCCCCCAGGCATAGGGGCGCGTCAACGATCCATGCCTGCGAGGCCTTTGCAAGCAATATGGTCACGAAGCTCCATGCCATCCGTCGAGTGCTTTATTGGGAAGGCTGATGTTGTTCATGGGACGAACTATGTCGTTCCTCCGACCCGGCGTGCGGGGCGTCTCGTCACGGTTTATGACCTCACGATGGTGCACTTCCCTGAACTCTGTCATCCCTCAAGTCTGCGTTTCCCAGCCCTTATTGAACGCGCTGTGCGTGAGGGGGCTCACGTCCACGTGACCGCTTCAGCCATAGGCGAGGAGGTGACAGAGCGTTTCGGGATCTCGGCTGATCGACTGCACTATCTCCCCCTAGGCATCCCCGAACTTCCCGAGCCTTCGCCCAGCCCGAACCTGCTTTCGGCTCCCTACATCCTTGCGGTCGGAACGGCTGAGCCTCGCAAAGACCTGCCAGGTTTGATCGCGGCCTTTAACCTCTTGGCCCAAGAACATCAGGACCTGCGTCTCGTGCACGTAGGGCCAGACGGTTGGGGAAGCGAGGCCCTCGAGCAAGCCATCGCGAACTCGCCCTTCAAAGACCGCATTATTCGCACGGGTTATCTCGACGATGCGTCGCTTGCGCGATTGATGAAGGAAGCTGAGCTGCTTGCCTACCCAAGCATTTACGAAGGCTTTGGCTTCCCACCCTTGCAAGCGATGAAGATCGGGACTCCCGTAGTCGCCAGCGACACCGCCGTGCTACGCGAAACCATAGGCAGTGGCGGCCTTCTGGTTCCTCCAGGATCACCTGAAAGCCTTGCGGATGCCATGGCTTCAGTACTCGATAGTGCAGAGCAACGCACAGCCCTCATCGAAGGCGGCCGCAGCCAAGCAGCACGATTCAGCTGGGAGCAGTGCGGTGAAGGACTGAGTCAGATTTACGCGAAGGTGGCACAAGAGCGATGAGTAGCCCCAAACTCGCAGTCACCGTCGAGCAGTTGGCGGCCCCGGTGCCTGGCGGGATAGGCACCTATACCCGAGGACTCCTGCTGGGACTCGACCAACTCGGGGTGAGCTATGAAACTTTGGGATCACGACGCGCTCGACAAGCAAGCCAAGGGCTCAAGCCCGAAGTCAGTCGCCTACATCTAGCCCATCGTCTCACCACGGCGGCATGGCATCACGGACTGAGTCTGCGCTCCTGGCCTTCTGGAGTAGTACACGCCACATCACTCCTATTGCCTCGCGTAGCAGAGGGAGTCCAACGCTCCGTCATGGTCCATGACGTGGCCTGGCGCAGTAGGCCCGAGCTCACATCGACGCGTGGTGCGCGTTGGCACGAGGCAGCACTCTCGAAGGTCTTGGCAACTGATGCGAAGATATTCGTACCCTCTCAACATGTGGCCGATGAACTGGCCTTGTCGGGAACTGCGCTCAACCGCGTGATGGTTGTGGGGGAGGGAGCCGATCATCTTCCTGCCCCCGATGAGGCAGGCGCCCAGACGCTGCTTGAATCGGCAATAGGCGACTCAGCCTTTCTGCTCGTCGCAGCGACGATCGAGCCACGCAAGAATCTCGAAGCAACGGTTGCCGCTTTTAAGCAAAGCAATGTCGCCTCCCAGGGTGTTCAACTGTGCATTGTTGGGCCACAGGGTTGGGGCGCACGACAAGATCTTCAACAGCCAGGCGTGCATCTGCTCGGCGCAGTTTCACCTGCAGTCCTCAATGCGCTGTATGCCCGGGCCCTTGGGCTTGTTTACCTTCCCTTGGAAGAGGGATTTGGCTTGCCACCCCTTGAGGCCATGACCGCAGGAACTGCGGTTTTGGCGTCTTCGGCCGTCCCTAGCGTGACCGAATTTGCGGATGAGTCTGCCCCAGCCTTTTTGGTTGATCCACGAGACCTTGAGGCTATGGCGGCTGGGATCCATCATTTAGTGAGTGATCCTGATGGCAGAGCAGCGATTGCGGAGGCTGGCAGAAACTTTGCCGCGAAGCGTCGTTGGATTGATGTCGCCACAAGACACCTTGAGCTCTGGGGACTCGCATGAGCGAGCTCCGAATAAAACTTTCGCTGGATGTCTCTGCCGTGCCCGTGCATCCGGTTGGCGCAGGGCGCTACACCATCGAATTGCTCCACGCCCTTATCGAAACCGGAGCAGTCGAGATCCACCTTGTGGCGCGCCGAGGCGATGCGCAACGTTGGGAGGCAATGTCGGACGCGCTGCAGGTTCACGCCGTGGTCCCGAGAAGCCGACCTCTGCGTCTGTGCTTTGAACAGCTACTGCTCCCTCGCCTGCTCAAGCAGTGGGGCGTCGACTTGCATCACGGGCCCCACTACACGCTTCCTGAACGCGCAACGCTGCCACTGGTAGCCACTATCCACGACCTCACCTTTTTCACTCGGCCAAAAGACCATGAGGCAATCAAGGTCAGGCTCTTTCAGAGAGCAATTCGCCGAGCCGTGCAGAGGGCTGCGGTGCTCATCTGCGTCAGCGAGAGCACACGGGAAGCCCTGCAGGGCTTTTTCCCCGAAATGGGTGCAAGCGTCGTCGCCCCGCACGGTGTTGATGCGAAGAGTTTTCAAGCTCATCGTGATGACCGTGACGATGTACTCATCTCGGCAGCAGGCGTCGACCCTCGGCTTCCCATGGTGCTTCACTTGGGGACCCTTGAACCTCGCAAGGGGATCGACGTACTGGCCAAGGCAGCACTTGCCTTGATCGAGCAGGGTCGAGACTTCAAGCTCGTCATTGCTGGGCGCCAAGGCTGGGGCGGAGACCTTCTTGCCCCCTATAGGAGCGCGCTTGGATCCGTACTCGTGGAGACTGGTTACCTCTCTGATGATCAGGTGCCCGCCATGCTGCGCGGCGCGCGAGTGGTGGCCTACCCCGCTCGCGAGGAGGGCTTTGGCCTGCCCGTCCTCGAGGCCTTGGCCTGCGGAGCTCGGGTTATTACGACCGAGGATTCGGTGATGGCTGAAGTGGCAAAGGGGGCAGCCGAGCTCGTCCCCACGGATGACCACTTGGCCCTAGCTCAAGCCATTGGACGCATCCTTGATGAAAGCGAGCCCAGCAGAGCGGCACGGGTGGCGGCGGGCCTCGCTGTGGCCGCAGCGTCAACCTGGGCTCGAAGCGCGCAATTACATCTTGAGGCCTACCGGCTCGCGCTGGCTATCGGCACCAATCCTCCGAAGGATTAGTAGGGTCTTTGCGTGCGCGCACTCATTACCGGAGGTAAAGGCTTTGTCGGCCAGTGGCTGGCTCGTCATCTTGAAGCCGAGGGAGATGAAGTTCATCTGGTTGATCTAGAGACCGATGTTGCCGACCCTGAAGCCATAGGGCCAGTCATTGCGGGGATTAATCCCGATGCCGTCTACCACCTCGCCGCGCTCAGCCACGTTGGGGCATCTTGGGATGCTCCTACACAAGTGGCTCATGTCAATGTGGTGGGCACCACAGCGGTCTTGGCAGCAGCGCGCTCAGCGCTCGCCCAACCCACGGTGCTCTTCGTGAGTTCTGCAGAGGTTTACGGATCGGTCCAGCCCGCTCAACTCCCCCTCAGTGAGCTCTCCGAGGTGCAACCAACGACGCCCTACGCGGCTAGTAAAGCCGCGGCGGAACAGATTGCCCTGGGTTGTCATCGTGGCTTTGGTCAGAAGGTCATCGTGGTGAGGCCCTTTAATCACATCGGGCCCGGACAGGCCCCAGTTTTTGCGGTGCCAGCCCTCGCTAAGCGCATGGTCGAAGCGGTGGCGTCTGGCCAGCAGTCCATCAAGGTGGGAAACCTCAGTGCGCGTCGAGATTTCACCGATGTGCGAGATGTAGTCCGTGCGTATCGGCTCCTCGTGACCTCTGGCACGCCGGGGGAGATCTACAACATCGCCAGTGGCGTCGATGTCGGTATTGATGAAATTGTCGAACTGCTCCTCGCTGAAGTGGGCGCCTCACTGGGTACTGAGGTGGATCCAGAATTGCTTCGCCCGATCGATATTCCTATTTTGCGTGGAGATATTGCAAAGCTCGCTGGCGCTACCGGGTGGTCCCCGGAGATTCCGCTCGCACAAACGGTGAGCGACATCGTTCAAGCTTTTCGCTAGGGAGTAGGCGAGGAAAAACCCCGCCACCAAAAGGTGACGGGGTTGTTCTCAGCCCTAGGAGCTAGAGCAGAACTAGGCGGAAATACGCTCACGCAGCTTTGCGCGTGCTTCCCTCGCCTGGTTTTGACCACGCTTGACCATGTCCTGAGCTTTGCTCGGGAGCTTGGTGTTGACGGGTTCGAAACGCTCTTCGATGGTGGTGACGGTCTTCTCGATCGCGTCGTCCATCTTCTTGACCTGGCTAACCGCCGTCTCCTTGGCGCTGCTGGCCTGAGCCTTCACAGCCTCAACGCTGTCCTCGCGGAGCCAGGTGATTGCCAATTCGCCGTACTCTTGAGCCTTGCGAGCGCCTTTGACTCCGGTCTCTAGAACCTGAGAAAGGGCTTCACGGGCCTTGCTGGCAAGATCCTGAGCTGCCTCTGGGGCCTCTGCCGCCTTGGCGGTGGTCTCTTCAGTCTTCTTTGCTGTTTGCTCTGCCATTGCCGTGCCTCCTTGGAATCCCAGTGCTTCCGGGCTTCCTGTTTCTATAGTCAAAGTATAGCAGAAGATAAACAATAGCAAGCAAGATATATGGGGCTAGCCTTGGGTTCCCATGGATGGCGGAGCACCCCCGGTAGTTGCGGTGGTCTGGGGACCAGAGGCCGGAACGGCCCTCAAGGTGACCCTGGCTTCCCTTGCCGCTACGGACTATTCAGCACTCACGGTGCTGGTTGTTCCGAGTGAGGTGGACCTAGAGGTGGCCGACTTAGCTCGAGGGCTGTTGCCAGCCTCGTTCTTGGCTGAAGCCATCGCTGGTGAGAATTACCTCGAGGGCGCCAATAGGGCCTCGGTCATGGTGGAGGGCGCGACCTTCTTACTCTTTGTGGTTCCCGGCTATCGCCTCCAGCCTGATGCACTGTCGAAATTGGTGGAAACTGCGCTGCGTGAAAATGCCGGAGTTGCGACTCCCAAAGTTGTTCACGATGACGACAGGTCTTTGCTCATTCATGTTGGTCAGTCCATCGATAGTTTTGGAACCACCGTTGAGCGGGTCGAGTTTGGGGAGTTTGATCAAGGCCAGCACGATGCCAGTCGTGACGTGTTTGTGGCTCCAGCCGGCGTGACGCTCATCCGTAAGGACCTCTTTGCTCTGCTCGGTGGCTTTGACCCGACGCTCACCGAAGCTGGCAGTGACGTCGATTTTTCTTGGAGGGCCCGCCTTGCCGGTGCCCGCGTCATGACCGCCCCTGAGGCTCTGGTGATGCGGCATGGAACTACTGAAGAAGCCTTGGAGAGCTATGTCGAGGACAGGGAGTTAAGCCCTGAGGCGCTTGGCTCACTGCGCCGCGCTGAGCTACACCACTTACTGGTCAACGACTCCATCTTGCGTCTGTGCAAGATCCTGCCGCCGGCACTATTCCTTGCCCTCGCGGAGGCCGCCGTGCTCTGGGGAGGCCGACATCGAGATAGGGCGCAGGTCATTCTTTCGAGTTGGCGCTGGGCGCTGTCCAACCGCAAGGCCCTCTTCGCACGCAGGCGTGTGGTCCAGGCGACTCGCCAAAGCTCTGACCGGAAACTCAAGGCTGAACAGACACGAGGGAGCAGTCGCCTTCGAGAGTTTTTTACGCGTCTGTGGCACCAGGGCCTCGACGCTGCTCGCGGCGTTGAAGCGAGCAGCGTCGAGGATGCACAGGCAGCAGCTGGCTTTGGCGGCGCATTTAGCGACGATCAGGGATTCGATGAGCTTGATGATCTTGGTAAGCGTGACCTCCACCGGGCCAAGGGTCGCCACGCCCTCCTGAGCTCCCGGCGAAGCCGCCTCGTTGTTTGGGGAGCCATCGCCATCTGGTGGATCTATGCAGTCCGTGCTTTGATCGCCGCCCCTATCGCGAAGGTCGGCGAGCTGGGCACGGTGCCTTCGTTTAGCTCAGGGTTTTCCAATTGGTGGCAGGGCTGGCACCCCGATGGCGTAGGCACGACGGCAGCACATTCCCTAGCAAGCCCCATCCTTTCCATCCTTTCCATCCCCCTCTTCGGACACAGCGCTCAAGCCCTCAAAATCTTGCTCCTGGCGTCCTGGCCGCTCTTCGCCATGGGCTCATTGCGGCTCTTAAAGCCTTTGGCTTCACCTCGCGCGCGGCTCGCAACGCTTGTGGGAGCGATGGGCGTGACTTCTGTCGCGAATGCTGTCGCCATGGGTCAACTGAGCGTCACCCTGACACTCACAGCCATGCCATGGCTTCTTGCAGGCCTCTTGCGCATCCATGGCTTGGCCGTTGCCGAGCGCTCGAGCGCCCCTTCTGGCTGGCACGCCCTCAAGCTCGGCATTGGTCTCGGGGCGCTGGCGGCCTTCGCCCCGAGTGCCCTGATCGCGTTCACCTTGGCAGCCATCGGCCTGAGCCTGGCGCTCTGGGGATCAGGTCGCTGGCAAGCGTTGAAGTTAACTGCATTAGCCATTGCTATTGCCTTATTGCTCAACCTCCCCGTGGTGCTCCAAAGTTTGCTCGCTGGATCGCAAGGGCTCGCCATCTTCGGCAGCCAAGCCGCATCATGGTCCATGGGCTCACCACTAGCGCTTTTGGGATTCGGGTTTGGCCCCTTTGGTCATCTGGGCCTAAGCGCAGGGATGTTTATTGCAGCGGCATTCGTCCTTATCGCTGGTCGGGGCCCACGATTTGCGGTGGCGATCGGTCTCCTTGCCGCCTCCGTGGCTTCAGGCGCCTTTGGCCTCTTGTCGGCTTCCGGCTCTCTGGGCGCTTTTGCCCCTTCACCGGCGGTCTTGCTCGCACCTTTATCGGTGACCCTCATCGTGATGCTGGGTCTTGGCGTAGCAACGCTGGAAGAAGATTTGGTCGGATTCTCTTTTGGTTGGCGCCAAGCCACAGGGATTCTGGCCGGGATGTTTTCTTTGCTTGGCATCCTGCCTGGCCTCAGCGTTGCCGGTGGTGGGCACCTTGGCCTTCCCAGCATTGGCTATGGATCTCTGGGGGCGGTGAGATCGGAAGAGCACAAGTCTGAACTCCAGTCACCTGAAGCTATCTCGT
>CAZTQJ010000005.1:0-17428 GCA_964615615.1 uncultured Acidimicrobiaceae bacterium | reverse complement strand
CCTTCAACGTGGGTGACTACTGCTGAAGGGGCGACGCCCACCTGCCAGCCCGCCTTCCCGAGGCGCCAGCAGATATCCATGTCCTCGGCGAACATGAAATAACGCTCGTCAAAACCGCCTACCTCCGCAAAGGCCTCGCGGCGAATCAGCATGCAGGCCCCCGATACCCAGTCCACGCCGGTCTCTTCGCCTTCGGCTGCTGCTGGGCTGCGGTAGCGACGCGAGAAAGGGTTGTCGTTGCTAAAGATACTGAGCACGGCGTGGCCTGCAGCATCAATCATCGAGGGGAATCGACGCACCGAGGGATAACGCTTACCTGAACTATCAAGGATGCTGGGACCTACCAGCGCCCAACTGGGATTCAGCTCGAGTGCATGCACCATGGCCGCAAGCGCTCCATCATGAAGTTCAAGGTCGGGGTTAGCAACCAAGACATAGTCGCTTGCTCCCAGCGCAGCGACCCCACGATTGGCACCAGTGCCATAGCCAAGGTTTGCCTTGGGATCAACAATGGTGGCTTCGAGTTCGGCTAGAGCGAGCACGGCTGCGGTCTCATCGGCAGAGTAGTTCGCCACGACGGCAATTTCCTTGGCCCCACCCGCAAGAAGTGACCGCAGGCAAGCAGCGAGATGGTCGCCGGAGCGATAATCCACGACCACCGCAGCAACGCGAGGTGGGCCGGGCATCCCGGCCATGACTAGAACTTCCGGGTGAAACGGAACTTGATCAGCGCCTTGAGTGCGCCAAATCCGTCACGCCAAGAGATTTTCTTACCCTCATCAACCTCACGGCCGGCATAGCTAATCGGCACTTCGTAGATGCGGAATCCCCGGCGCAGGACCTTGGCGGTGATTTCAGGCTCAAAATCAAAACGATTGGAGACAATGGTGAAGTTTTCGATCACGCGGCGGTCAAAGAGCTTGTAGCAAGTTTCCATGTCCGAAAGGGTTGACTTGTAGAGCACGTTGGTGACCAGCGAAAGCAGACGATTGCCAATCCAGTGGCTGGGGAGCATGTTTTTACGCTCGCCGGTGAAGCGGCTGCCGTAGACCACGGAAGCCTTGCCCTTCATGATGGGATCAAGCAGCTTGGGCCAATCGTCGGGGTCGTACTCAAGGTCGGCGTCTTGAACAAGCACGAGGTCGCCGGTGGCTTCAGCCAAGCCTGTGCGCAGCGCCGCACCTTTGCCTTGGTTGCGCTCGTGGCGCATAACGCGGACGGTCGAGTCTTCCAAGGCGCTCAAGACCTTGTCGGTGCCATCGGATGAACCATCGTCAACCACGATGACATTGAGTTCGAGCGGGATGTCAACGGCCCGCACGCGGCGAATGACCTCGGCCACCGTCGCGCGCTCGTTAAAGACAGGGATAAGCACCGTCAAACTACGGAACTCTTTTTTCTCCAGCACGGTCTCAGGCATGATTACCTTTCTCTTGCAGCGAAGCAAAGTATTCAACCGTAAGGCCTATGCCCTGCTCAAAACTGATCTCTGGCTCCCAGCCCAATTCCTTGCGAGCGAGCGTTATATCGGGGCAGCGTCGCGTGGGGTCATCGGTGGGCAGCGGATGAAAGGTGATCTGAGAGGAAGAACCGGTCATCGCGATGACGCGCTCAGCCAGGTCAAGAACCGTGCGTTCATCGGGATTGCCAATGTTGACTGGTCCCGTTTCCGAAGAATCCAGTAAGGCCACGAGTCCGCGCACCTCATCAGCCACGTAACACAGTGACCGCGTTTGGGAGCCATCGCCATAAACCGTCAGCGACTCTCCGCGAAGGGCTTGAACGATGAAGTTTGAAACCACGCGACCGTCCCCAGGACTAAGCCTTGGGCCATAGGTATTAAAGATGCGAACGATGGCCACGTTGGCATCAAGCTTGGTCTTGTAGGCCATGGTGAGTGCCTCAGAGAATCGCTTAGCTTCGTCGTAAACACTTCGTGGACCGTGGGGATCAACATTGCCGCGATAGCTCTCGACCTGAGGGTGAACCAGTGGGTCGCCATAGACCTCTGAAGTGGAGGCCATCAAAAAACGCGCGCCATCGGCATGAGCCTTCTCCAGCAGTCGCCTCGTTCCCTCGCTGCCCACGGCCAAGGTCTCTAGGGGACGCGCAAGGTAGGCGGGTGGCGAAGCAGGGGAAGCAAGGTTCAACACTGCATCGAAACGACCTTCTAGGGGTAGCTCTTTGCTGACGTCAGCGAAGACCAGGGAAAAAGCTGGGTTCTGAGCGTGCTGGGCCACGTTGTCTGGCGACCCTGTGGTCAAGTCGTCTACAGCGACTACCTCATCGCCACGGGCGAGCAAGTAGTCGCAGAGGTGGGAGCCAAGAAAGCCTGCCCCACCGGCAACGAGGGCCCTCACGTGCGGCCTACACCTTGATAGCTAAAACCAAGGCGCTTGAGCGGGGCTGGATCAAGGTGATTGCGAGCATCCACAATGACCCGGCTTTGCATGAGATCAGCCACCTTTGAGAAATCGAGCCAGCGAAATTCAGCCCACTCAGTGAGCAAGACCACTACCTGGGCGTCACGTACTGCTTCGTAGGAATCCGTAGCGAGCGTGATCCCCCTGAGGTCATCAGCACCAGCATTCGCTGGGGGGACTTCTGGGTCAAAGGCCGTTACCTTTGCTCCCTTGGCCACGAGTCGCTGACAGATGTCGAGGGCCGGTGAGGCACGACGGTCATCCGTTCCCGCTTTAAAGGTAAGACCCCAGACCGCCACAGCTGCGCCAGCAATCTTCCCGTCGACGGCGGCAAGCACCTTGTCGACGATTCTCTCGAGCTGGGCTTCATTGGATGCAATTGCCCCCCTCAGGAGCGCAAAGTCGTAACCATGGTCTTCACCGATCTTGACCAAGGCCGAGGTGTCTTTGGGAAGACAGGATCCACCCCAACCTGGACCAGGCTTGAGGAACTCAAATCCGATGCGCTTGTCGTAACCGAGACCCAAGACGATGTCTTTCACATCAGCACCAACGGCCTCTGCAAGACCAGCAATGGCATTAATAAAACTCAACTTGGTTGCCAAGAAGGCATTAGACGCGTACTTGATCGTCTCCGCAGTGGTGGCATCAGTGACCACTACGGGAGCATGAGTTGGCGAGAACAAAGCCGCAACAGCTGCGGCTGCTTCTTGATCGTCTGCCCCAACAACAATGCGGTCAGGCGCGAGACTGTCGGCAAGGGCAGTACCTTCACGCAAAAACTCGGGATTAGAAACCACGCGGATGTCATCGCGACCAGTCTCGCGTTCAACAAGGTGAGCGGTCCCGACGGGGACTGTTGACTTATTCACCACAATGGCATCTTGAATCAGATGCGGCCCGATTTCTTGAGCCGCAGCAACGATGTAGCTCAGGTCAGCCGAACCATCGTCGCCCTGCGGCGTGGGCACGCAGAGGAAGACAAACTCCGCATCCTTGACTGCCTCGGCTGCTGAATCGGAGAAGGTCAATTTCTTGGCACTCACGCCAGCGCGCAGATACTCCTCGAGATCCTTTTCGAAGATGGGAGAGCGGCCATCGCGCAAGATGTCCAGTTTCCGTTGGTCGCGCTCGGCAACAATCACGCTGTGGCCAAAGTGAGACAACAAGGCAGCCGTAGGCAGGCCGACGTAGCCGGCGCCGATAATGGCGATACGACGAAACCCTCCACTGGGGGTCTTTGGCTTGGGGAGGCTTTGGCTCATAATTTTGAAGATATATCGGCGGCCCCTACAAGGCGCGCTATGCCATTCTGCCACTCGGGAAGGCACAGTCCGAGGCTTATGGCTCTCTTCGTAGCCAAAGCGGAGTTCTTCGGCCTTTTCGCCGCAGCACTGAGTCCCAAGGCTTCGATCGTGGTCGGAGCCACCAAATTGGTGTCAAGGCCGGCGCTTTGCACCGCAAAGCTCACCAATTCGAACCAGGAGACGCTCCCCTGATTCGCAATATGCATAATCCCCGTGACGTCCATCGCCGCTAGCGCGGTAGTGGCTGCCGCAAGATCTGCGCAGGCGGTAAAACTACCAACCTGATCCGAAACGAATTTCACACTCTTGCCTTCGGCTACACGCTTCACGGCCTTGAGCACGGTGGGCTGGCCATGCACGCCAGCCAGCCAAGAACTGCGGATTACTAGACCACGATCACCAACCATTGCCTCAGCCTTTGCTTTGCTCAATCCATAACGATTGAGCGGCCTCACGAGGTCATCCTCTTCGTAGGCATCAGCCTTGTCACCGTCAAAGACATAGTCGGTAGAGAAGCTAATGAAGCGTGCCTTGTGGGCTTCTGCCGCCTCCAGGACATACAGCGTGCCCTTTGCGTTTACGAGCTCAACACGGTCACCATCGGTTTCAGCAGCATCAACGGCGGTGTAGGCGGCCGCGTGTACGACGCAATCGGGTTTCAGGTCATTCATCACCGATGCCACCGCGCTGGCGTCGGTGACGTCTAATTCCCCGCGACCGAATCCGAAGACCTCATGCTCCTGGTAGCCGCCTCGGAGATCACAGCCCAAGGCCGCATCACCCCCTGCTGGCAGTTGGCCAGAAAAGGCGTCCATAAGGTCACGACCGAGTTGGCCGTGGGCGCCAGTGATGAGGACGCGCATCGGGCTAACCCGCCGCTCCCCAGGATTGTTCGCTGACTGGGCTAGACCCGAGCAGCGGTTCCCACCAGGAGCGATTCGCCTCATACCAGTCAATAGTTTCAGCAACTCCATCTTCAAAACTCATGGTCGGCGCCCAGCCGAGCTCGCTGCGAATCTTGCTTGAATCCAAGAGGTAGCGACGGTCATGGCCGGGACGATCTTCGACTTCGCGAATTAAGGAACGAGGCTTCTCGAGCTGTGCAAGCACCACATCTACGATCTGGGCTACAGAGCGCTCTTCACCAGTGCCCACGTGATAGGTCTCCCCCACGCGTCCGCGCTCGATGACGGCCTCAATTGCCGCGCAGTGGTCGGCTACATGTATCCATTCGCGCAGGTGATGCGACGAGCGATAGACAGGAATTTCTGCATCCATCATTGCCCTTGCGATAAAGAGTGGAAGGACCTTTTCAGGGAACTGAAAAGGTCCGTAGTTGTTAGCGCAGTTCGTAATGGTCACCGGGAGACCGTAGGTCTCTGAGTATGCACGTACGGCATGATCTGCACCGGCCTTCGAAGCGTTGTAAGGCGTGCGGGGTCGATAGGGATCGGATTCAGCAAATCCCGAATCTCGATCAAAGTCCATGTCGCCATAAACCTCGCAGGTGGAGATGTGATGGAAGCGCTCGATGTCACTACGACGAGCCGCTTCGAGCATGGTTTGGGTTCCTAGGACATTGGTGCGAAAGAATCGTGCGGGATCTAGCACGGCAAGTGAATTATGCGACTCTGCCGCAAAGTGGACGATGGTATCGACCTGAAATTTCTCCATAGCTGCCATGGCAGCTTCGAGGTCGCAGCAGTCAGCCACCACGAGGTCCACTGAGCCACGAACTTGGGCAAATGAGCTTTCGGTGGCGGCGTAGGTCATCGCGTCGTAGACCACGATTCGTTCATCGCTGTGCTTGCTGAGGAAGCGGCGGACGTATTCCGAGCCAATGAAGCCGGCTCCGCCGGTCACGAGGGTGCTCACCTAGATCACGCTACCAGCGCCCAGTCATCGACTTCTGAGTCATCGAGGGCGAAGATGGATGAGGTCCCCCACGCTGATCACGTGGCGCTCGCCGGCGTCATCAAGCACGATGAGCCGGGCTCCATCGGTGAGTTCTAGCGCCTTGCCCTCCAAGATTGAATCCTGGCGTGTCACCCGAACTTGACTTCCTAGAGTGCTCATCAGCGAGCGAGCCTCGGCGAGGAGCGCAGCCCTCCCTTCGGGCTCATCAAGCATCGATCGGCGAGTGGAGAGCTCTGCAAGAAACTGGTCAAGCAGCTCATCGGGGCTGGGGGCACTGCCAGTTTGTGCCAGCACAGAGGTTCCCTTGGCTTCCGGTGGACCTTCGGTGCTCAGGTTGATGCCTATGCCCACGACGACGGCGATGGAACCATCGCTGCCCCCGGGAGCATCGGGTGCAATCTCGCCGAGGATTCCTGCGATCTTTGCAGCCTCCACCACGAGGTCATTCGGCCATTTCAATGAGGCCCTCAGCCCGCTCAGCTGCTCAATGGCTGCTCGAGCTGAAAGCGCCACCGCTGTAGCAACAAGGTGAGCTTCGTCAGGGGACATCACAGGTCGCAGGAGGGCCGAGACCAAAAGGGCAGAACCCTCAGGGGCTTCCCAAGTTCTGCCCTGGCGACCCCTGCCGGCTGTTTGGAAGGCGGCCGTGGCCACCAGGCCATCACGGGCCCCTTGTTTGGCCTCCTCAATAAGGTAGGTATTTGTTGAGTCAATCTCCTTGAAGGAGCGGACCTCGAAGCCTGAATTCATGGACATGGCGCACACCCTAGGGTTTAGGAGACAATGGAGGGCTAATGCAGCTCCCAAGGCAAATCGATAAGGAGTCCCCTCAAGTGCTAACCAAGGTTCTCATTGCTAACCGAGGCGAGATCGCTGTTCGGGTTATTCGCACCTGCCGGGAGATGGGCATCAAGACTGTCGCCGTCTATTCAGAACTCGACCGCGATGCACTGCACGTGAGACTTGCTGATGAGGCCTACGCCTTAGGTGGCCAGACTGCGGCCGAAAGCTACCTCAACACCGAGGCCATTCTCGATGTCATCGAGCGCAGCGGTGCCGATGCTGTCCACCCCGGATACGGATTCTTTTCGGAGAATACGGATTTTGCGCGCGCCATCACCGCGCGAGGCGTCACCTTCATTGGACCACCACCCGAGGCTATTGAGGTCATGGGCGACAAAATCAGTTCGCGACTCGCCGCTGAAGCTGCCGGCGTCCAAGGCGTTCCCGGCCGCTCCGAGACCTTGCAGAGTTCCGATGAAGTCATCGCCTTCGGTGAGGAATTCGGATGGCCTGTAGCCATCAAGGCTGCCTTTGGTGGCGGTGGTCGAGGCATGAAGGTCGTCAAGAGCGCCGACGAAGCGGCTGAGGCCCTCGAATCAGCCCAGCGCGAAGCACTCTCCTACTTTGGCCGCGACGAATGCTACGTAGAGCGCTACCTCACCTGGCCTCGCCACATCGAGATGCAGATTCTGGCCGACATCCACGGAAACACGATCTGGCTTGGTGAGCGCGACTGCTCAGCGCAGCGTCGTCACCAGAAACTTGTTGAGGAAAGCCCAGCTCCGGAATTTCCCGATGAGGTGCGCCAAGCTATGGGCGCTGCCGCCGTCAAGGTTTCCAAAGCCTGTGGCTATGTCAACGCCGGCACCGTGGAGTTCCTCTTCCAAGATGGCGAATTCTTCTTCCTTGAAATGAACACCCGGCTCCAGGTGGAGCACCCCGTGACGGAGTTGGTGACCGGTCTTGACCTCGTTGCTTGGCAGTTGCGTATTGCCGCTGGTGAAGCATTGACCATCGCCCAAAGCGATGTGCGCCGCCACGGCCACGCTATCGAAGTGCGCATCAACGCTGAAGATCCGACTGCTGGTCGCTTCGCGCCCAGTCCTGGCACCATTACGAAGTTCAGCGCCCCTTCGGGCCCCGGCGTTCGTCTTGATGCAGGTTATGAATCTGGCGACACCGTGAGCCAGTACTACGACAACCTGATCGCCAAGTTGATTGTTTGGGCTGAGGACAGAGAGTCTGCTCGTCGCCGCATGCTGCGCGCCATCGAAGAGACCGTCATCGAAGGTGTCGCGACGACATTGCCGGCCGACGTCGCCATCCTTGAGCACCCTGACTTTGCTGCTGGCATCCACTCCACCAAATGGGTTGAGGAAACCCTAGATCTCTCCAAGATTGTGGGATCCACCGGTGGAGCTGAGGCCGATGATGATGGCAAAGTCCTCCAAGAGCTGACCGCTGAAGTAGCTGGACGCCGGGTACAAGTCAAGATGTGGCTTCCCGAAGGCGCGGGAGCAGCCGTCGGCACTGGCGCCAAAGCTGGCAGCAAGAAGCGCCGTGGCGGTGGCGGAAGCGCCGTGGGCGCAGCCGGTTCTGGAACCGTCACCGTTCCCATGCAGGGAACCATCGTTAAGGTTCTGGTGGCCGCTGGCGACCAGGTCGAAGAGGGTCAGACCCTCTGTGTCCTTGAAGCCATGAAGATGGAAAATGCAGTCAATGCTGACAAGGCGGGAACCATCAAAGAGGTCAAGGTCGCCACTGGCGACTCTGTCTCCGCTGGCGATATCGTCGCCATCATCGAGTAGTTCGCGCCATGGTCGACCGCGACGCGACGCTCGCCAAGGCCACCGCCAGCATTGAGGCAGCCATGCCGTCTTTGCTCGCGCTCTCGAGGGAAATCCACGACTACCCCGAGCTAAAATTTGAGGAGTATGCCGCCCATAGTGCGGTCACGGGCATGCTTGACCGTCATGGCTTCACGGTCCGCAATGCCATTGCGGGCCTCGACACTGCCTTTGACGCGCGTCATGGGAACGGCGCTTTAAAGGTGGCGCTCTGTGCCGAATACGACGCGCTGCCAGAAATCGGCCATGCCTGTGGCCACAACCTCATTGCCGCGAGCAGCGTGGGCGCTGCCCTTGGCCTCGCCGCCGTAGGCGAAGCCCTAGACCTCACCACGGTGGTTCTTGGTACACCCGCTGAAGAAGGCGGCGGCGGAAAGGTCACCATGCTGGAGGCGGGCTGTTTCGAAGGCCTCCACTTTGCGATGATGGCTCATCCCTGGCCCGTAGATCGCCTTACCGCCAACTGCCTCGCCGTAGACAACCTCGGCGTTCGCTTCCACGGTCGTGGCGCTCACGCATCAGCCGCTCCCGAGCAGGGGCTTAACGCTGCAGACGCCGCGGTCATTGCCCAGGTTTCTCTAGGACTACTTCGCCAGCAACTCCCCCACGGCGATCAGATCCACGCCATCGTGACCCATGGTGGGGATGCAGTAAATGTTGTACCCGAATCCACCTCCATGAACCTCATGTGCCGATCCGTTTCTGCAAAGCGCCTCGACGCATTGCGACTGAGAGCAGAAGCCTGCTTGCAAGCCGGCGCCTTGGCAAGTGGCTGCAGTGTGGAGATCAAGGATCTCGCCCCTCGTTATTCACACATGGAGGCCGACGCTGGCCTCCTTGCGCGCTATCGCGGGCACATGGAAGCGAGAGGGCGCACATTTGCCGATGATGATGCGGGCATCCCGGCACCCATGCTCTCGACGGACATGGCCAATGTTTCGCTGGCCTTGCCAAGCATTCATCCCATGGTCGGCGTGGACGCTCAGGGGTCTGTCAATCACCAGGCGGCATTCGCCGCTGCATGCATCGGACCTTCCTCTGAAAAGGCCATCCTGGATGCCGCTGTGGCGCTCTGTGCGACAGCGATCGATGCCGCCAGCGAGCCCGATCTGCGCTCCCGCCTCATGCTCAATCGCTAGAGCGAAGAGCCCTAAATCCCGCCTGAGCATCGAGGCAGCCGCTAGGACTACAGTCATTTTATTGGCCCTTGGGCAGCGACTTCCCGAGTGGCAGGAGGAGAGATCATGAAACGTCATCTCACGAAAGTAGCCGTGAGCGCACTGGTCCTTGGATCACTTTCTTTGGCTTCCATCGGATTAGGAACGCTGAGCGCCGGCGCAAAAGCTAAGGCTGCTGCGAAGCCAACGGTCGCTACCTGGGCTGAAGCTCCACAAACGCCACCTAATTACATTTTTCCCTTCATGGGTCTCGAGTACTTCTCGGTATCCACTATCAACCAGTTTCAATTCCTTATGTACCGACCCCTCTACTGGTTCGGCAAGGGCGCTTCGCCTGACAT
This sequence comes from uncultured Acidimicrobiaceae bacterium, assembly GCA_964615615.1. Classification (GTDB taxonomy): domain Bacteria; phylum Actinomycetota; class Acidimicrobiia; order Acidimicrobiales; family RAAP-2; genus CAZTQJ01. Next base: position 7,632 of record CAZTQJ010000005.1, on the reverse strand, counting down.
CAACTTGGATCTCTCGACGGCCACTGCTCCCGTTTACTCCAATGGGAATAAGACCGTAACCATCAACATGAAGGGCTGGAAGTGGTCGAATGGTGAAACCGTTTCGGCTACCGATGTGATGTTCTGGATGAACATGCTCCATGGAGATAAGGACAACTGGGCGGACTACACCCCCGACCTTGGTATTCCTGATGACATCAGCAACGTGACCGTAAACTCGGATACCCAGATCACCTTCCAACTCACGGGACCCGTGAACCCGGACTGGTTTACCTATAACGAGCTTTCCCAAATCAGCCCCATGCCCTTGGCCTGGGATGTGACCGCCCTAGGGGCAGCCGCTGGATCAGGTGGCTGTGCGAGGGCCGCCTATGGAAGCGCTGACGCAGCCTGCCACAAGGTCTTCACCTTCCTCTCCCGTCAATCAGGCTATGACCCCGACAATCCGAAGAAGGCCACCGGTGCCCTCAAGAGTTACGCCACCAACCCCATCTGGCATGTGGTCGATGGCCCTTGGCAGCTCAGCAAATTCAATGCTTCGGGCAATGTCGAATTCACCGCCAATGCCAAGTACTCAGGCCCCATCAAGCCCAGCATTAAGAAGTTTGTTGAAGTGCCCTTCACCAGTGACACGGCTGAGTACAACGCTCTCGTGAATGGGAAGCTGGACGTCGGCTTTGTTCCCAGTGCGAATATCACCACGGGAACCACTAAGGCAACACGCACTGGCCCCAACAGCACTCGTCTCGCGGGAAAATACAGCCTTGCCCCCGTCTATGGCTGGGGGATCAACTACTTCCCCTACAACTTTGGCTCTACGGGCAACCACGGGACCGCAGGAAAAATCTTCAGTCAGCTCTACTTCCGCCAGGCCTTCCAGCGCTTGGTAGACCAAAGCTTGTACATCAAGAAGATCTCCAAGGGCTACGGAATCCCGACCTATGGTCCTGTTCCCGTCTACCCACAGAACAAGTTCACCTCGGCATCGGCGAATAAAAACCCCTACGCCTACAGCGTGAACACCGCGCGCAAGATCCTGGCCGAGCACGGCTGGAAGGTCATTCCTAACGGACAGACTTCTTGCATGCATCCAGGGACTGGGCCCAAGAACTGTGGTGCAGGCATTCCTGCCGGCACAAAGTTGACCTTCACCTTGGAGTACCCAACCGGAGGGGCTTCAACCGCCCAACTCATGAACGCAGAAAAGTCGTCATGGGCACAAGCCGGTATTGATATCACCCTGAAGAGCGCATCATTCAATACCATCTTGGGCAAAGCTGTTCCCTGCGAAAAAGGTAAGGCCTGTGACTGGGAACTCGAGAGCTGGGGTGGAGGCTGGATCTATGCTCCCGACTACTACCCCACCGGTGAAGCCATCTTCGCTACGGGTTCAGGTTCAAACTCCGGTAGTTACAACGATCCCAAGAACGACGCGCTCATCAAGGCAACGACAGATTCAAAGATTTCGCTCAACGCCTATCAGATGTACTTAGCGAAGCAGTTGCCCGTGGTCTGGCAGCCAAACACCGCAGCAGCATTGACCGAGATCCGCAAGGGTCTAAAGGGAGTAACTCCCCAAAGTCCGCTGATCTCCATCACTCCCGAAGCTTGGCGCTTTTAGTCAGCCAATCTTGAGGAGTTCGAGAGTGCCCGTGTCAGCGGCCCCGCCCTCAGGGCGGGGCCGCTGTGCATTCCGGCGATAGGCTCAAGTCGTGCTGGGATACCTCGTTCGCCGAGTTCTTCAAGCCTTTGTCGTAATCCTTGGCGTAACGCTCATCGTGTTCTTGCTCAGCCAACTCATTCCTGGAGGACAGGCAAGGGCTGCCTTGGGTCCACGCGCAACGTCAGGCCAACTCGCAAACTTCAACCACCTCAATGGCTACGACCAGCCCATATGGCAGCAGTACTGGAATTACCTCATAGCGCTCTTTCACGGTGACCTCGGCTACTCATACAAAAATAACCAAGGCGTTACTTCGCTCATCGCCGATCGACTTGGCAAGACCATGGTGCTCGTTGGCGTTTCTACGCTTTTCGCTCTGGCCGTCGCCATCCCCATTGGCATGGCCCAAGCCGTAAGGCGCAATCGCCCCTTTGATTACGGCATGACAGCAGTGACCTTCATCCTCTACGCCATGCCCGCTTTTTTGGCTGGTGAGCTCCTGATTATTTTCTTTTCCTTCACGCTCAACTGGCTACCTTCACAGCCACCCACCGATGCGTCAGCCTGGGCAGTCCTCACGAATCCGGTGCCCTTTATTTTGCCCATCTTGACGCTTTCGGCTTTGGAGATCGCAGCCTTCAGTCGCTATATGCGTTCCGCCATGCTCGACACGCTCACCGAGGACTACATCCGCACCGCCAAGGCAAAGGGTGCGAGTAGCCGGCGGGTGCTGTGGGGACATGCACTTCGTAATGCCATCTTGCCGATTCTGACCCTCATAGGGCTCACCCTGCCCGCGGTAGTGGGTGGAGCCCTCATCACCGAGGCCATCTTCAATTACCCCGGCATGGGCTTGCTCACGGTGCAGGCAGCCTCGAATGATGACGTTCCTCTGGTGCTCGGCACCACCTTGGTTGCCACCATTGCAACAGTTCTCGGATCCCTCCTCGCGGACCTGCTCTATGCCGCTGCCGACCCGCGCATCAGATTGGGCGAACAATGACCCTTGCGAGCAACCAGAGTCCCAGTCCCGAAGGGGGCAACGCCGGAAGTGAGCTGGGCTTTTGGCGCTCCACGATTCGCGTCTTTGCGGAGAACCGACTCGCGGTAGTCAGCCTGTTCGTCCTCATCTTTGTGGTGCTCTTCTGCTTCATCGGGCCTTTGCTCTACAGGACCAATCAAACTGATGCTCAGAAAGCGCTGCTCGAGTCAATCCAACATGCATCACCAAGTTGGTCACATCTGCTCGGGACTGATGCAAACGGTTTCGATATCCTTGGTCGACTGATGTACGGCGGCCAGATCGCCCTTATTGTCGGCTTCCTTGCCGCGATCGTTGCCACGGTCATAGGCGTTAGCTACGGAGCACTTTCGGGTTTCTTCGGGGGCTGGTTTGATGCCCTGGCAATGCGCATCGTTGACGTCGGGCTTTCTATCCCTGTGCTTTTTTTGCTCATTGCCCTCGTCACCATCTACCGGCCGACTGCCCCCCTCCTCATCATTGTCATCGCCGCGGTCTCCTGGTTGGTTCCCGCTCGCCTCATCCGCGCTGAAACGCTGTCGCTTCGTACCCGTGAATACGTCCAAGCAGTACGGGCAATGGGTGGAAGTCGAAGCCGAATTATTGGGAGGCATCTCATCCCCAACTCGGTGGGGACCATTGTGGTCTTCGCCACCTTCGATGTTGCCGACTCCATCCTGCTCCTCGCATCCTTGGGTTTCTTGGGCCTCGGCGTTCCTGCCCCACAAACTGACTGGGGAACCATGCTCTCCAATGGCGTTGACGTAGCCGCAAACGGCTACTGGTGGGAGATCTACCCCGTCGGGCTCTGCATCGTGCTGGTCGTCGTAGCCCTCAATTACATCGGCGACGCACTCCGCGACGCCCTCGAAGTCAGGCTGCAGCGTCGCTAGTTCGCAGGAGCAACCAGTGGGCTGGCAAGCGGGTGATGGCAGGCAGCTTGAACGCCTTGATCGAAGGCTCTCAGCTGAGGAACTTCACGGCTGCATCGCTCATCCGCTAGCGGGCAACGTGTCCGGAAGCGACAACCCGATGGCGGATCCATCGCCGAGGGGAGTTCACCAATGACCTTCAGCCCTCGTCGCTTCCTGGCCTCAGTCACGTCGGGCACAGGCACGGCGTCGAGCAGACCTTGGGTGTAGGGGTGCACGGGAGCAGACAGCACGGCCGCAGTAGGCCCCATCTCCACAATGGTCCCGAGGTACATCACGGCGAGACGATCAGCCATGTAGCGGATAACGCCGAGGTCATGACTCACGAGCAGCATGGTCAAGGCTCGTCGCTCCTGCAGGTCCTTCATCAAGTTGAGCAGTTGCGCCTGGATTGAGACGTCAAGGGCCGATACGGGTTCGTCGGCGATGAGCATTGCTGGGTTCGTAGCAAGGGCGCGAGCAAAGCCAATGCGCTGGCGCTGACCACCGGAGAACTCATGGGGGAAGCGGCTAGCCACCGAGGCTGACAATCCAACCTCCTCGAGCAGCTCGGCTACGCGCGCCTGACGCTCAGCCTTGCTTCCGAGCTGATGTACATCTAAGGGCTCACGGATCGAAGCGCCAGCATTCATTCGGGGGTCTAAGGAGGCAAAGGGGTCTTGGAACATCAACTGGAGGTTTCGCTGGACTCCCTTGAGTTCGCCGCGCTTGAGTGATCGAAGATCTTGACCCTCAAAGTGCATGCTGCCAGCATCTGCTCGCTCCAACTGGGCGAGCAACCTCGCCACGGTGGTCTTACCGCAACCAGACTCACCAACAAGACCAAATACCGATCCACGCTCCACGGCAAAGGAAATCTCCGAGACGGCTTTCACCGAAGCAATCCGACGGCGTAGCAAGCCTCCTCGATAGACAGGAAATTCTTTCTTGAGATTCACCACGTCGAGGATGATCTCGCCAGAGGCCTGCTTCGGGGCCTGTTTCGGGCCCTCAGGCCTCGCCAGAGGCCCTGAGACGGGGTGGAAGCAGGCAAAGCGATGTCTTGGGTCACTGGGCTCCTGCTGAAGCGTCGGCTCCACTGCGCGACACTGATCGCTGGCATTCACACATCGAGGGGCAAAACGACAGCCATTGATCTCGTGGGAAAGATCGGGTGGAAGGCCAGGAATGCTGACCAGTCGTTCACGAGCGGCCTCTGTTGAAGGCACAGAAGCCAGAAGGGCTGCGGTGTAGGGATGGCGCATGGAACTAAACGTCGCCTCAGTTGATGCCTGTTCGGCAACCTTGCCGGCATACATCACCACGACCCGATCGCTGCGACCAGCAATGACGCCCATGTCATGGGTAATTAAGAGCACGCCCATCGACAACTCACTCCGAAGTCTGTCTATGAGGTCAAGAATTTGGGCTTGGATGGTGACATCTAAGGCTGTCGTTGGTTCGTCCGCGATTAAGACCTTGGGCTCGCAGACCAGCGCCATGGCAATCATCACGCGCTGACGGAGTCCACCAGACAGCTCATGGGGGTATTGATTCAATCGCTCAAGCGGACGAGGGACCTCCACCATCTCCAAGACCTCAAGGGCACGTTGTCGAGCCTCAGTGGAATTGAGATTTCCATGGATTCTTGATCCTTCGGAGATCTGCTGGCCGATGCGCATAGTCGGGTTGAGTGAAGTGAGCGGGTCTTGGGGAATCATGGCAATTTCATTCCCGCGAATCTGCCGCAATTCGCTCTCTTCTAGGCCAACGAGTTCCCTGCCAGCGAGTTTGATGGATCCCGATGCAATTGCGCCGTTGGCGGGCAGGAGGCCCATAACCGACAGGCCAGTCGTTGATTTTCCGCAACCCGATTCGCCAACCAGCCCGACACATTCTCCGGCTGCGAGCTCAAGTGAGAGTCCATCAACCGCGTTTACCGCTCCCTTTCGCAATCGAAACTCAGTCTGGAGATTCTCGATTCTGAGCACCGATTCCATAGCCGGAGCCTACCCTTGTCCGGCTCACTGGGCCGTCTCGCGAGACTGGCCAGAATGGTGAACAATGGGAGGCGGGCGACGCGCCGTCGGCCCGATTTTAATCTCAGGAGCCCCTCATGATCCTTGAACACGCCGTCTTAGAAGTAAAGCCTGACCTTGTCGGATCTTTCCTCGAGGCCATCCAAGAAGCCAAGCTCGTGATGTTGGCCAATGAGGGCTGCCGGTCACTTCGTGTCCTTCGCTCAATGGAAACGCCGAACAGATTTGTCCTGCTTGTTGAGTGGGATTCAGTGGATGCCCACCAAGTGGGCTTTCGTGGCACGCCCGCCTATGAGCAGTGGCGCGCGCTCTTGCACCATCACTATGAGCCCATGCCTGTCGTCGAGCACTACACGACGGTCGTGGACGAGTCACCCCATCGCTACCAGGCTTAAGGATCAGCCAGTGGGCTGGTAAATACCAAAGACATCGCGGAGGGTGTCTGCCACTTCGCCAAGCGTTGCCATGCGCGACAAGGCCACCTTCATGGGCACCAGGACATTTTGGGTTCCACGAGCAGCGGCCTCAAGGTCAGCCAGAGCTGCGTCAACCCCGGCCTGGTCACGATCAGCGCGGACCTGCTTCACCCGAGCAATCTGAGAGCGCTGCAGCTCAACATCAATCGGGAAGACCTCGGTCTTTTCTGAACTCACGTCCGTGAAACGATTGACGCCAACCACAACTTTGGATCCGTCGTCGATGCCCTTTGCGTAGGCGTAGGCAGCAGATTCAATTTCGTCCTGCATGAAACGCTGCTCAATGGCTGTCACCGCGCCGCCCATGGCATCGATACGCGCTAAGTACTCAGTAGCCATGCGCTCAACCTCATCGGTGAGTGACTCCACAAAGTAGCTACCAGCAAGGGGGTCGACCGTATCAGCGACCCCGGATTCGTAGCCGATGATTTGCTGGGTGCGCAGGGCCAATTTGGCAGCGCGCTCGGTCGGAAGTCCTAAAGCCTCATCGAAGCCATTGGTGTGGAGACTCTGCGTCCCACCCAGGGCTGCCGATAGGGCCTGCACGGCGACGCGAACGATGTTGTTCTCAGGCTGCTGAGCAGTCAAGGTGGAACCACCGGTCTGCGTATGGAAGCGCAAGGTCTTCGACCGCTCATCCTTGGCACCAAAGCGCTCGGTCATGATTTTGGCCCACATGCGACGCGCTGCGCGATACTTCGCGACCTCTTCGAAAAGGTTGTTATGGGCGTTCCAGAAAAACGACAGCCTTGGGGCAAACGCATCGACGTCTAAGCCGGCCGCAATGGCGGCTTCGACATAGGCAATGCCATTCGCCAAGGTGAAGGCAATTTCTTGAACGGCAGTCGAACCGGCTTCACGAATGTGATAGCCAGAAATCGAAATCGTGTTCCAGTTCGGCAGATGTTCGGCGCAGTAGGAGAAGGTGTCGACAATCAGGCGCATGCTCTGACGCGGAGGGTAGATGTAGGTTCCGCGGGCTACGTACTCTTTCAAGATGTCATTTTGAATCGTTCCCCGAATCCGCTCTCCAGGTACGCCCTGCTCTTCGGCGACCAGCATGTAGAGCAAAAGCAGCGTGCTTGCAGTGGAGTTGATCGTCATTGAGGTGGTGACCTCGTTGAGTGGCAATCCACCGAGCAAGAGGCGCATGTCAGCCAGCGAGTCAATCGCCACACCAACTTTGCCCACTTCGCCTTCGGAGCGCACGTGGTCTGAGTCGTAGCCCATCTGGGTGGGAAGGTCGAAGGCACAGCTCAGTCCCGTTTGGCCTGCGTCGAGTAAGAACTTGAAGCGTTGGTTGGTGGACTCTGCGTCACCAAATCCGGCGTATTGACGCATGGTCCACAGACGCTTGCGGTACATGTCCGAGTGGACACCACGCGTATAAGGGGCCTGACCTGGCTCGCCCAAGCTGCTTTCATAGTCAAAGCCCTCGAGATCCTTAGGACCGTAGAGGCGGTTGATCTCAATGCCAGAATCAGTAATTTTTCTTGTTGATGGGTCGACGTCGCTCACGGCT
>CAZTQJ010000004.1:6298-20262 GCA_964615615.1 uncultured Acidimicrobiaceae bacterium | reverse complement strand
CTCCTTCACCGTTGCCCCCGCTAGATCGGCTGCACCGTATTCGGTCACCACGGTGCCGGTGTGGTGCCTTGGCGTGGAAACAACCGCACCGAGTGGTAGGCCGGGAAGAATTCTCGAACGCAGTTCCCCGTCAATTTCAATAGTTGAGCGCAGGCAAATAAGCGAACGGTCATCCACACGGAGATCGGCACCCGCCACAAAATCCTCGTGGCCGCCCACTCCTGATACTTGGCGGCCATCGATGGCGTCTGCCACGACTTGCCCATAGAGATCTACCGCAATCGCCCCATTTATCGAGATGAAGTTGTGGTTTTCGGCAATCACCGTTGGATCGTTCACCACCGAGACTGGGAGAAAGGCGACTTCGGGATTTCCATCGAGAAAGTCGTAGAGCGCCTTTGATCCCAGGGCGAAGGTCGTCACACTTACCCCTTCAAACTCACCCTTTCCGTTATTGCTTACCTTTCCAGCCTGATGAAGTTTCAAGAGTCCGTCGGTGAACATCTCGGAATGGATGCCGTAATTACCGCCTTCGCGTTCGGCCAGCTGCGAAGCAACGACGGACGGAATTGCCCCAATACCGGTCTGCAGTGTCGCCCCCAGGGGAATCAGTTTCAAAGCATGTTCGGCAATCTGCACGTCTACATCAGTAACGGGAGATTCCGGCATTTCGAAAATAGGACCGTCTGCTTCCACAATCACGTCGATGAGATCAAGCGGAATGGAGTTTTGATAATCTCCAAAGCCCGCCGTGACGGGCAAATTCGGATTGCATTCAACAATTAATAGGCGTTTGGGGTCGCGGCCTGCGGCAAGAAGGCCCTCGCGCGTAGCTCCGTTGTGCAAGGAAAGATTGACCGTTCCATCGGCTTGAGGGGGCGTTGCGTGAAGCATCATTACCCGCGGTGCCATGCGCTCAAGAATGGGTGCAAATTGGCGAAAGCCACCTGGGACGTGATCGATACGCGCGCCTTGAGAGGCGTAGTAACGCTCCGCTGGCCCAAAAAATCCACAGCGATAGTTCACCTTGGGGTGAGCGAGGACTTCAAAGAGCCCAAGGAGCAGAGCACCACCGATGGTGAGATCTTCCCAATCCTGGCGCTCTCCCATTGCGGTGATGAGTTCTGGTGGGTTCGCTGGGCCCAAACCAAAGCCCACGCTATCCCTGGGATTGAGGAGTTCTACTGCCTGTTTTGCGCTCAAGCTTCTCGTAGCCACGGGGCCTCCTCTAGAACGAGCAATCACCTGCCAAGATTTCAGTATGCCAGCAGAAGCCATACAACTTGAAGTTTGGTCAGACATTGCCTGTCCGTGGTGTTACATCGGAAAGCGTTCATTGGAAAGTGCACTCGAACTCGTGGAATTTCCCGTGGAAGTCACCTGGCGGAGTTTCGAGTTGGATCCTGGCGCAGCTGCCTCTTATGGGCGCCCTATGCCTGAACTCTTGGCAAAAAAATACGGCGGGACGATTGATCAGGCTCTCGAGGGTATGGCCAGAGTCGAAGCCGCAGCTGCAGAGCGAGGAATTCACTACGACCTGGCCAAGGCCCGTGGCGGAAACACCGTCAATTGGCATCGGCTCGTGAAATACGCCGAGCGTAAAGATCTGGGCTTCGCGATGATGGAACGCCTCTTTGAGGCTTACCTCAGTGAGGGTGTTGACCTCTCGGAAGCTGGAGCGCTCGCCTTACAAGCACAGCAAGTCGGCCTCGATCCCGAGGACGTAGCGACTTTTCTCGACGGTAATGAGCTCCTTCAAGCCGTAAGAGATGACGAAAGCCTCGCCGCGAATCTGGGGATTTCTGCCGTTCCGGCTTTTGTGGCCAACCGCGCTTACGTCGTTAACGGCGCTCAGCCACCGGCCGTACTGATGGGCTTTTTGGTGAAGGTCTTCGAAGAGAGCCAACAGGCCTCTGAATAAGGCGTGCTTACTCGTCGTCCTCGTCTGAAGCGATAACGGGGGCTACGGCCGCAACGGTCTGGCCATCATCGAGGTTCATAACGCGAACACCCGTGGCATCTCTGCCTTGTGCTGAAATCTCACGGACTGCCGTGCGAATAACCACTCCGCCTGAAGACACCAACAAAATGTCGTCATCAAGGTTCACTAAGAAGGAGCCGATCACTCGGCCCCGTGATGCGGTGAGCTTGATGCCGCGAACACCCTGGCCGCCCCTGCCTTGGCGATTCCACTTCTCCACCTTGGTGCGCTTGCCATATCCCTGATCCGTAACAATCAGCAAGTCGGCCTCGTCGCTCGCCATGGTGAGTGAGACCACATGGTCGTCGGCCTTCAACTTGATGCCGCGCACACCGGCGGCGCTGCGGCCCATAGGGCGAACATCGGCTTCGGTGAAACGAATCGACTGACCCGAAGAAGACACGATGATGGCGTCGTCAGTTCCCGATGAGGGAACCACGCGAACCAATTCGTCATTGTCCTTCAAGCCCAGGGCGATAAAGCCTTCGCGACGAGACTTGTCGTATTCGCTCGTTGCGGTTTTCTTGACCTGACCATCCTTCGTGGCAAAGATCAGGAATTCGTCCTCGCGGAATTCCTTAGTCGCAATAATGGCCTTCACCGTCTCATCGGGAGCCAAGGGAACCAAGTTCACTGCCGGGGTTCCGCGAGCTGTGCGTTCTTTCATGGGAATCTCGTGACCGCGCAGGCGGAACACCCTTCCCTTGTTAGAGAACATGAGCAGATGCGAGAGGGTGGTGCTGTGAACGACCTCTGCGACAAGGTCTTCCTCTTTCAGTTTCGCACCCTGAACACCACGGCCACCACGGCCCTGGGTTCTAAAGGCAGTTGCTGAAACAGACTTCACGTATCCAGCCTGCGTCAAGGTGATGACAATGGGCTCATCATCAATGAGGTCCTCTACGCCGAGTTCACCGGGGTCATGGGTAATAACGGTGCGCCGGTCATTAGCAAATTTATTACGAATTTCACTCATCTCTTCAGCGATCACCGCGTTGCGCTTGGCAGGGTCACCAAGAATTGCTTCAAGGCCGGCGATGGTTTCACGCAGTTTTGCCATTTCTTCTTCGAGCTCGGAGCGACCAATGCGCGTCAGGCGACCAAGGGTCATGTCCAAAATATGGTTGGCCTGCTCCTCAGAGAAGTCAAAGGGGGCGCTCATCAAGGCCACGCGAGCGCTGCCTCGGTCATCGGAACCACGAATAGCCGCAATCACCTGGTCCAACATGTCAATGGCCTTCAGTAGACCTTCGACGATGTGGGCGCGAGCCTGAGCCTTGGCTAAGCGGAACTCGGTGCGCCTCGTCAACACCACGATCTGGTGATCGACGTAGTGGCCAATGGCCTCATCAAGCCTGAGCATGCGCGGAACGCCATCGACCAGCGCAATCATGTTTACACCGAAGCTGGTCTGCATGGGTGTGTGCTTAAAGAGTTTGTTTAAGACAACGTTGGCGTTAGCGTCACGCTTGAGCTTGATAACCAAGCGGTTCTTACGACCAGCGGTGTCATTCTGGGTGTCGGAGATGCCGTCGAGGTCTCCCGCGCGCACCAGGTCGTGGATTTTTTGCTCAACTGCTTCAACCGAAGTTTGGTAAGGCAATTCCGTTACGACGATCTTGGAGATGCCCTTGTCTTCTTCGATCTCAGCAACAGCACGCATCTTCACCGAGCCGCGCCCCGTGCGATAAGCGTCGAGGATGCCTTGGCGACCCAGGATCTGAGCGCCTGTTGGGAAGTCTGGGCCCTTAACAAAAGCCATGAGATCGTCAGCGCTGGAATCAGGATTCGCTAGGTAGTGAAGCGCTGCATCAATGACTTCCCCAAGGTTGTGAGGAGGAATATTGGTGGCCATGCCAACGGCGATGCCCTGTGATCCATTGACTAAGAGGTTGGGGTAACGCGATGGCAGAACCGTAGGTTCAGCATCAGTGTTGTCGTAGTTAGGAATGAAGTCGACGGTGTCTTCATCGATACCCTCGAGCAGCTGAAGTGCGAGAGGAGCAAGTCGAGATTCCGTGTAACGCATGGCGGCGGGGCCTTCGTCGGGACCCGTGCCTCCGAAGTTTCCGTGACCATCAATCAGGGGATGACGAAGCGAGAACTCCTGAACCATACGCACCAAGGCGTCATAAATAGCCGAGTCACCATGGGGGTGATAGGTACCCATGACTTCTCCAACAACCTTGGCGCACTTGGTGTGCGGGCGGTCGGGGCGCAGACCTTGGTCGAACATCGAGTAGAGGATGCGTCGGTGAACAGGCTTAAGACCATCGCGAACGTCGGGGAGTGCCCGAGAAACGATGACGGACATGGAGTACTCAAGGAAGGAGCGCGACATCTCCTCTTGGATCTCGATGGGCTCGACGAAACCAAGAACCTCTTCGTTGTCTCCACCCTCGGGGGCGGCTCCTGTTGCTTTCTTCTTAGCTGCCATGGTTCCCAGTCGTCCTAGATGTCGAGGAAGCGGACGTCTTTAGCGTTCCGCTGGATAAAGGAGCGTCGTTCCTCGACGTTGTCACCCATAAGAATTGAACAGACCTCATCAGCGAGGGCTGCTTGTTCCACGTTGATCTGCAGTAGCGAGCGCTTCGTTGCATCCATCGTGGTGTCCTTAAGCTCGCCGAAGTCCATTTCGCCCAAACCCTTCAAGCGCTGGAAGTCGTGCTTGTGGTCGGGGTTCGCCCGCAAAAATGCCTCTTTGGCAGCGTCGTCCTTCAGATATGCCTTTTCACGGCCCACCAAGGTTGAGTACAAGGGAGGCTGCGCCACATAAATGTGGCCAGCCTCTACGAGGGCAGGCATCTGGCGAAAGAAGAAAGTCAGGAGCAGGGTGCGAATGTGACTTCCGTCGACGTCCGCGTCTGCCAGCAGAATCACCTTTGAATAGCGAATCTTGTCGAGATCAAAATCATTGGAGAAGCCCGCACCCACAGCGGCAATAAGCGCCTGGATCTCAGTGTTTTTGAGCATCTTGTCGTCTCGTGCCTTTTCGACATTCAAAATCTTTCCGCGGATGGGCAAGATCGCCTGAACCCTCGGGTCCCGCGCGTCCTTTGCCGAACCACCGGCAGAGTTTCCTTCAACGATGAAGAGTTCACATTCGCGTGGATCTCTTGAAGAGCAGTCCACCAGCTTTCCGGGCAGACCCGCACCATCGAGTGCCGACTTACGACGCGTGAGATCACGAGCCTGGCGAGCAGCCATGCGTGCACGTGCAGCAATGGTGGACTTTTGAATGATCTGACTTGCTTCGCGAGGATTTTCAGCCAGCCACTCGGCCAGCTTCTCGTTGGTTGCGCGCTCGACCAGGGAGCGCATGGGAACGTTGCCCAACTTGGCCTTGGTTTGGCCTTCGAACTGCGGGTCTGTTAAGCGCACCGAAATGATGGCGGTCAGGCCTTCGCGGATGTCCTCTCCCTGGAGGTTGCCGTCTTTATCTTTCAGCAGGTTCTTGGCCTTGGCGTAACGGTTGATGACGTTTGTGAGCGACTTTTTAAAGCCCTCTTCGTGCATGCCGCCTTCAATGGTGGAAATGCCGTTGGCAAAGGAGTGGATGGACTCATGGAAACCGGTGTTCCACTGGAAGGCAACTTCGACTTCCATGTCCGCTTCGGCGGCCTCGTAGGCACCCACCTTGCGAAAGAGTGACTCGCGTGAAGCATTCAGGTGCTTCACGTAGTCGATGATGCCGCCAGAGTATTTAAAGGTGACCTTTTCTTCTTCGCCAGCGCGCTTGTCCTCGAAACGAATTTCGAGGGCTCGGTTCAAGAAGGCCATGATCTGCAAGCGCTCAAGAACCGTCTGCTTGCGGAAGACAATCTCTTCGAAAATTGAGGGGTCGGGGTAGAAGGTGACCGTGGTGCCAGTGCGATCGTTAGGAGCCTTGCCAACTACTTCAATCTTGCCGTCGAGGTTTCCGCCATTTTTGAACTTCAGTTGGTGATGGTCACCATTGCGGTCAATCTCAAGAATGAGCTGCGTGGAAAGGGCATTCACCACAGAAACGCCTACACCGTGGAGGCCTCCGGAGACCTTGTAACCAGCTCCGCCAAATTTTCCTCCAGCGTGGAGGGTGGTGAGTACGACTTCAGCCGCTGATTGGCCAGGGTACTGCGGGTGGGGGTCAACAGGAATACCTCGGCCATCGTCAGAGACCCTGCAACCGCCGTCAGCCAACAAGGTGACATCGATGCGAGTGCAGTGACCGGCCATTGCTTCGTCGACGGCATTGTCAACGACTTCCCAAACTAAGTGGTGAAGACCTGCCGGTCCCGTCGAACCGATGTACATACCTGGTCGCTTGCGAACGGGGTCAAGGCCCTCGAGGACCGTGATCGCACTTGCGTCATAGCTTTCGATCTTCTTATCTGCCATGGTCCCCTGGTCTATGTCTGGCATCTCCGGCGCCCGTCCATCGCGATGGAATTCAACACCTTCGGTAACTGGTTCACCCTACCCGACAGAAGGGCTCTTGGGACGCTCCTAGTGACTAGAAATCACCTCAATGGATCGGGGACGCCATCCACAAGTTCGTTCCACCTCGTCGGAAATTTGGCTTGCGAGGCGCTGAGTTTGGGTGGCCCAAATTGGTCCATCCGCGGAGACCACTAAGACCTCTGCTTTGACCCGAAGGGGTTTTACGTGAGCAGCCAAAACTTCGCCAGCGATCTCGGGCCAGGCCTCAAAAACTGATGCAGTGGCGCTCGTAGGTCGTGCCCCCACTGCCCTTTCGAACTGGCCAAGAAATTCCCCAAGTGGCTTTGGGCCCTCGTCCTCTTTTTGCTTTCGCCACCTAGACATCAGCTAAGTCCGAGCTGTTGCCCATGGCGATTTCTAGATCAACCACCATCGAAGGCGGCAGATGCACGGCCGAGGTCACCAAGCTTTGTCCTGGCGGCACCCCCGCCGCCAAAGCAATGGAGCGACCTTCATCGAGTTCAGAAAATACGTCATCAAGCAGTAAAATTGGGGCTTTGCCAAGCTTTGCCGTCACTAGGCGATGCACCGCAAGGCGAAGTGCCAAGGCCAAACAACGCTGCTCACCCTGCGATGCCTGAAGCCGTGAATCCATGCCGTCGAGTTCAACAAGCACATCATCGCGATGGGGTCCCTTGCTCGAAAGACCTCGACGAAGATCTTCAGCTCTCGCTGCGGTGAGGGCGCTGAGTAAATCTCCCTCGTAGGAGGGCAAAAGGAGGAGCCGAAGTTTGGCCTTGGCACTTCCCGCCAGAAGTTCGTAACAAGAGCTCGCCAGAGGCTGGAGTTCAAGCAAAAGGGCATTGCGAAAATCGGCCAAGGTCTTGCCTGCTTCTGCAAGCTGTTGATCCCAAATATCTAAGGCGGCGCTGTCTTGACTACTCAGTCTTCCCTGGGCCTGGCGCAGTAGCGCCGTTCGCTGACGGAGTACTTGCTCATAAGCCTCCACGGCTGCGCCAGCGGGTGAAGAAAGGGTGAGTAGTGCGTTGTCTAAGAGCTCACGTCTTGCCGCGGGTGCACCGCGGACAACCACAATGTCCTCAGGGCTGAACAGGGTGAGGGGAAGATGCTCAGCCAGCATGCGTCTCGAACGCACTGACTGCGCGTTCATGGTGATTTTGGCTCGGCCAGTGCGAGGAATCTCTGCGGCAAAACTGCTGCTGCGACCATCCTCAGAAAAAAATGCCCGGGTGTAGGCAACATCGCTGGCGCTGCGCACGAGGGCTTCGCGCTTGCTGCTGCGGAAGGATGCGCCATGGCCGAGATACCACAGTGCCTCAAGGATGGATGTTTTCCCAGAGCCATTAACTCCGGTAAAAACAGTTATTCCCTGGGGATCCGGCTCTATAGAGGTCTTGGTGAAGCACCGGAAATCCTCAAGTTCAATGCGGACTAGGCCCACTGTCGCTTAGGAAACCCTGACCGGCATGAGGAGATACTGAAAGTCACGACTCAGTGAACTGCGAACTGTTGCTGGGCGCGAACCATCGGTGGTCTCAATAATGACTTCGTCGCCAGCAATGGCTTCGATGCCCTCGATGAGGTAGGCCGGGTTAAAGGCAATAGTGGTTTCTTCGCCTACGAAATCCCCATCCACAGACTCCTTGGCTTCACCGCGTTCAGGTGCAACAACCGAGAGGTCGACGCCACCAGGACGCAATTGCAACTTCACCGGTGTGGTCTGGTCAGCGGTCATCAGCTTCACCCGGCGAAGAGCGGCGAGCAGCGTTTCTTTTCCAGCGTGAAGAGAATTTGGGTAGGTGTCAGGAATGAGCTGGCGGTAATCTGGATAACTTCCTTCAAGCTTTCGGGTGGTAATCGTTGCGTTCCCAACGGTGAACCCGACCTCAGCATCAGTCACAGAAATGCCCACTGATGCTCCCTCGGGGAGGGTCGCGCTCACTCGGGCGATCTCCTTAAGTGCTCTTTCGGGCACCAAAAGATCGTCAGGAAGACTAGCTGTGACCTCAGGAAGATCTCTGAGTGCGAGACGATAGGAGTCGGTGGCCACGAGGCGGACGTGCTCGTCTTGTTTAGTAAAGAGCACCGCGGTCAGTATGGGCCGAGCGTCATCTTTGGAGGCCGCCCTGTTGACCTGGCGTAGCGCATCAGCAATAACTGCAGCTTCGATGGTGGTTGAAGGGGCAGCTGCTTGAGCGACCGCGGGAAATTCCACGGTTGGAAAGCAGCGGAGTTCTAAGGAGGACTTGGATGCCGAGATCTCAACTTGGTCGTCTTTAGCGTCGAAGGTTACGGCTCCTGGCTCAAGGGCTCTGACGATGTCGCTGGAAAGTCGTGCTGGTACCACCGCGCTGCCATCAGCAACACCAATGACTTCGAGGTCCACGCGGATGGAAAGATCGAGGTCTGTTCCGATCACGGTGAGTTGGTTTCCCTCACAGGTGATCATCAGCCCACTAAGGACGGGGTTAGAGGCCCTTGCGCTTACGGCTCGAGCAGCGGTGTTGAGTGCTTCAGCGAGTGCATCGCGTTCTGAACGAAACTTCATGACTTTTCCTTTCGGCCACCAGAGCGGTTTTCCCCGGCGGAATGTATATATCTGCAGTAGTAGTAGGGCCTGTGGATTGGGGACAAAAAGGTATTTCCGCAGGTCAGGCGACTTTGGCTTTCCCCCGCATTCCCCAAGGAAGCAAGGCTCAGGAGCCCATAATCACTAGAAGAATACTCGGGCTGTGGATAACTGTGGATTTCTCCCACACCCTCAAGCTTGTTGTCCCCTTGACTCAACAGGTTTTCCACAGGCTCAGGAACCACCCTTCAATTCAAGGGTGAGGGCCGTGACCTGGTCATAAATTGAGCGCTGTTCTTTCATAAGCCCAGAAACCTTGCGTTCGGCGCTGATGCAGGTGGTGTGGTCGCGATCAAAGAAACGACCAATTTCGGGGTAGGAGTACTCAGTCAGGCTCCGCACGAGGTAGATAGCGACATGGCGGGCCGTGGTGAGGTCCTTGGTGCGCCTATCGCCTCGGATGTCTTCGACACTTTGCCCATAGGTGCGAGCGACAGCCTCCACAATCATGTCGGCGGTGACGATGCGGGGCTCTCCCGAGAGGACCAAGTCTGAAAGGACTTGTTCAGCCAGAGCAAGGTCCAATTCCGATTTATTGAGGCTGGCAAAGGCAGAAACCCTAATGAGGGCACCTTCGAGCTCACGAATGTTGTCCTTCACGTTGGTGGCAATGAACTCCAAAACCTCATCAGGAACGGCATGGTGGTCGATTTCGGCCTTTGAGCGCAGTATGGCGAGGCGAGTCTCGAGGTCGGGGGGGTTGATCTCTACCGCGAGGCCGGCGAGGAGGCGACTCGAGAGCCTCTCCTCCAGGGATTCGATGGATTTGGGAGCCCGGTCTGAGGCGAAAACCATCTGCTTACCCGCAGCCTTGAGGTCGTTATAGGTGTGGAAGAGCTCCTCTTGGAGGCCTTCTTTGTCTTGCATGAATTGCACGTCATCGATGAGGAGGACGTCGCAATCGCGATAGTGGCGCTTGAAGTTGATGGTGGTGGACATTCTGATGGAGTCCACAAAGTCATTCAAAAAGGTTTCCGTCGTGACGTAGAGGATTTTGTGATTGCGATAATTCTCTCGGACGTAGTTACCAATGGCTAGGAGCAAGTGGGTCTTACCCAGTCCGCTGTGGCCGTAGATGAACAGTGGGTTGTAGGAGGAACCAGGTTGCTCAGCAACGGTGCGAGCAGCGGCAAAGGCAATACGGTTTGAAGGCCCAACAACCAGGTTTTCAAAGGTAAAACGGGGGTCTACGGGGTCTCCGTTGCGCAGTGTTGCGGCGGTGGCAGCGTTGCTGTTGCGGTGTTGCTGAGCCTCGATTTGCTCGCTGCGTGTTTGGCTTTGGGCAGGGGCCTCGACAACCACAATCTCCACTGAGGTCACTTCGTCGAGTTCGTAAGAAATGGTTTGCTCGATGAGCTGCTGGTAGTGCTGGGAAATCTTGACGGCGATGGTGGCGTTGGGAACGCTGAAAACGAAGGACCCGTCGCGATGCTCGAGGGGGGAAAGCCTTGATAGCCATCCCTGCCAGACGGCTGGGGAGACCTGATCTTGGATCGACTTAGAGCATCGTTCCCACTGTTCAACGAGTTCCGACATCGCCGCGCTCCACTCTCCCTCGCTCCTCTATGGTGAAGTCCACGCTTGTGGACAACTTAATTCGGGAGCCTTAACCCTCGGACTTTCCTAGGGTTCTGCACCGTAACACCTCCGGGGGATCTTCGACTAGTGGAGTTGGCCCCCGAGGCTCTACGATAGGGAACCCATCGAGTTGGAGGCCTTCTGCCTCCCACTGATCATCAGGAGAGAACGTGAAGCGGACTTACCAGCCAAATAACCGGAAGCGGGCCAAGACCCATGGTTTCCGTAAGAGGATGTCGACGAAGGCCGGCCGGGCAGTGCTGAAGGCTCGGCGTGCCAAGGGACGCCACCGTCTCACCGTCTAGCTCCGTGGCCCCGAGGGTCGCCAGGCTTTCTGGTGTGAGCACATTTCGAGAACTTCGGTCCCCCGATGGGAGAGGCCGTTCAGGCCCCGTGAGGGTCGCTTTTAGGCGACCTGACGGGGCAGATGAAGGAGAAGCCGTGGCCAGCGTCGGCTACACCGTTACCCGCCGTTATGGCGGGGCTGTGGAGAGAAATCGGATCCGCAGGCGCCTGCGTGCCTGCGTGGATTCGATCTCTGGCGACCTCCAAGCCGGGAAATACCTTATTTCTACTGGGCCCAGCGCTGCCCAGCTCCCCTTTGACCAACTCCTCCTGGCGGTGACTGAAGCCACGGCCAGGGCTTCGGAGACTCGGTCATGAGTCGTTCGAGTAGCGCACTGCGCCAGCCCATCCTTTGGTACCAGGCACTCCGTGCCGGCAACCCTTCTCCCTGTCGCTTCGAACCCAGTTGCTCGACTTATGCCCTAGAGGCCATAGAAATCCATGGTTCTCTGCGGGGCTTGTGGCTAGCCATGCGCCGGCTTAGCCGCTGCCATCCCCTGGGCCGTTCCGGGATTGATCTCGTACCCTTAACCAAGCAAGGAGCTAGCCGGTGATTGCCAATGCCCTTTTCGATTCAGTAGGCAAGATTTTTGAGCCGATTTTCTCGCTCTTTGCCACGATTTTGGCCTTTTTCTATAGCCTCATCCCGAACTATGCGGTAGCGATCACCCTCTTGACGCTGCTCATCATGGCCTGCCTGACACCCCTGACGGTGAAGTCGGCGAAGTCCATGGTGGCCATGCAGCGCGTGCAGCCGGAGATCAAAAAGCTCCAAGTCAAGTACAAGGGTCCGGAGAATCGCCAGACCCTTAACGAAGAGATGATGAAGCTCTACAAGGAAGAGAAGGTCAACCCTGCTGGCGGTTGCCTACCGATGTTGCTGCAGTTCCCCTTCTTGATCGTGCTCTACACCTTGATTCGCGGACTGACGAATATGGACGCCTTCGGTCACTCGGCACCGAAGTACATTGCCCACTCATCTCAGATGTACCACGACCTAATTGCATCAAATGGAGCGATGAAGGCCTTTGGCATGGATCTTGCCCTTAAGCCATTTTCACCGCACTCTTCATGGTACGCGGCCATACCCTATTTTGTTTTAGTTGCCGCAGCAGTGGGACTTTCATATCTCCAAATGGCGCAGTTGAATGCCCGAAATAAGAACAACCCCAACCAGCCGCCCAACCCCCTGCAGAACGTGCAGAAGTTCTTTCCCATCCTCTTTGCGTACATCTACTTTCTGATCCCCGCAGCTGTGGTGCTGTACATGGTGGTCTCTTCTATGGTGCGCGTGGGAACCCAGGAGGCGATGTTCCGCCTCGGGATCATTACTCCGCCAGGCGCCCCAGTGCCGGCGAAGGGCAAGGTCGTCGAAAAGTCCATCCCCGAGCAAGCAAGTTCGGCTGAGGGCGACGAAGAAGCGAAGAAGGCACATCCGCGTGCCAAGGGCAAGCGTCAGAGAAAGGACCGCCAGTAATGGAGTGGGTAGAGATTGCAGGAAATTCGTTAGCAGAGGTCACGAAGACCGCGCTATCGCAGTTGGGTGTCGGAGAATCCGATGCTGAAATCGTTATTGTCAGTGAGCCTAAAACGGGCATGTTTGGCCGCACGAAGGGCGAAGCGCGTATTCGCGCCCGAGTCCGCCCCCAGGCACCTCGCGCAAAGCGTGGCCGTTCCGGCGGTGGAAATGGTGGAGGCCGTGATCGTGATCGCGGTGGCCGAAATCGATCTGATCGCCCGAAGCAGGCTGGCAAAGGAAACGGCGAAGGCCGAGAAGCCAAGCCAAAGGTGAAGCCAGAAGCTAAGCAGTCCAAGCCCAGAGATGAGAAGATGAAGCGGGAGCCCAGGGAGGAAGCCGTGTCCGAAGAGATCAGTATTGAGCGTCAGTCAGAGGCAGGGAAGTTATTCCTTGAGGGATTGCTTGAGGCCTACGGCCTTGAAGCCGTCGTGGCCATCCGGAACATCGATGATGACACCGTGGAGCTGACCGTTTCCGGTGAGAACCTTGGTCTCCTGGTTGGGCCTCGCGGCAGCACCCTGACCGCCCTTCAGGAAATCACGAGAACGGCCATCCAGAACCAGCTACCCGGGAATCGCCAGGGTCGCCTGCTGGTGGACGTGGCTCAATACCGCCAGCGCCGCGCAGAAGCCCTCGGTCGATTTGCCACGCAGATCGCCGAAGAGGTTATTGCTGAGGGAGAAGAGCGGGCCCTAGAGCCCATGGCCGCTCCCGACCGCAAGGTTGTTCACGACACGGTCAACGCCATGGATGGAGTAGAGACTCGCTCAGAAGGCGAAGACATGCACCGTCACATTGTGATTGTCCCTGTTTCCTAAGGCAAGCCATTGAACGCGGAGACCGGCCCTAACCGGAACTCCTTAGACGAGGTCCTGGGCATTGCCCAGGACCTCGGCTATTTCTCCCCTCAGCCCATTGTTCGCCAGCGTGAGCTGGCCGAGGGCCTCATCCCGAGGATCACCGCTATTGCCGGCAACTCCCCCACCATTCTCGATCTTGGTGCTGGCGGGGGACTCCCTGGCCTCGTGATTGCTCAGGCGCTGCCTCTTGCCACGCTGGTTTTGCTGGATGCGAATCATCGGCGCTGTAGCTTTTTGATCGAGGCCATTGAGCGCCTCGGTTTGGCGAATAGTTCCGTGCTGGAGGGCCGAGCAGAGGCTTTGGTAAGCAGCGAAGTCCGGGAGTCATTTGACCTGGTTGTCGCCAGGGGCTTTGGTCCGCCACCCGTTACCGCCGAGTGTGCCATTCCCTATCTAAAGGTCGGCGGCAGCCTTTTTGTTACCGAACCCCCAGAAGCTGAGGCCACAGCCCAGCGCTGGCCGGCCGAGGGTCTCGCCCTTCTGGGACTAGCTCCAGCACAAAGCCTCGAGGGTTCGCCTGCTGCTGTTGCCATGGTCAAAGTATCCCCAGCAGAGGCCAGATTCCCCCGGCGCGATGGCGTAGCCGCTAAGCGGCCCCTGTTCTAGCTAAGC
>CAZTQJ010000004.1:0-6198 GCA_964615615.1 uncultured Acidimicrobiaceae bacterium | reverse complement strand
GCTAAGCATCTTCTCGCTAAGCCCAGCGCTCAGGACCAATTGTTCCACGTGGAACAATTGGTCCTGAGGCCCAGACTCGGCCTGCAAGGGGAAAAGATGTTCCACGTGGAACATCTGAGCTTGGGCTCTCCTCGCTGCAGCCCTCCGATGTTCCACGTGGAACATCGGAGGAAGAGCACCCAGAATAGGGATATTGCTAAACGCTTGACTTGGGCAGGGCTTTCGGGCAGGATTCCCCTATGCCAAAACGATCTCGAGGAGCGTTTCGGTGAGGTTCAGGAAACGCTCGGTACCCGAGTCTGAGTCGCAGGCTCAGAACAGTGCAGATCTTGAAGAACCCCTTAGCATTGAGGAGGAAGTGGTCGATGCCTACCAGGCCCCAGAGCCCCAGGAAGAGCCAGAGGCAGGCCCCGAGCCGTCCCCAGAGCCGCTTGTTGCGGCCATTGCTGAGCAGTCCATCGCAGACCATGGAGGGACAGCCGTGAGTGATGCCCCCAATCCCCTAGCTTCAGCTGCTGATGCCCCCAAGACCCGCATTATTGCGGTTGCTAACCAAAAGGGTGGCGTTGGTAAAACCACCACCGTAATCAACCTCGGCTCTTCACTAGCCGAAAAGGGCTATCACATCCTCATCGTGGACCTCGACCCCCAGGGAAATGCGACCACTGGCCTTGGGGTTGACCCCAGGAACTTTGAGCACTCCGTTTATGACGTATTGACCCAAGACACACCCATTGAAGATGTGATCGAGGCCACCAGCGTTGAGCGCCTGAGTGTTGTGCCTTCCACGATTCACCTTGCCGGAGCAGACATTGAGCTTGTGCCTGCCTTCTCCCGCGAACTGAAATTGAAAAACGCTCTGGATCGGGTCAAGGATGACTATGACTTCATCCTGATCGACTGTCCCCCATCACTGTCCTTGATCACCATCAATGGCCTAGCGGCCGCCACCGAGGTGCTGGTTCCCATTCAGTGTGAGTACTACGCCCTGGAGGGTCTCGCCCAGTTGATTCGCAACGTTCACCTGGTAGCGGGCAACCTAAACCCGTCCCTAGAGATCTCTGCGATTGTCTTGACCATGTATGACTCGAGGACCAGCCTGGCCCGAGACGTAGCCACAGAGGTCAGGGAGCACTTCCCCGACAAGGTCTGCGACACCGTTATTCCCCGAACCGTGAGGCTCTCCGAAGCCCCCTCTTTCGGGCAGCCCATTAACGTTTTTGACCCTTCATCAAGGGGAGCCAAGGCCTATCGATCACTAGCAGAGGAGGTGAGCCATGGCACGCCGCAGCGGGCTAGGTAAAGGACTCTCATCATTAATCCCTAACGAGATTGTGGTGGAGCGCGACGTCAGTTTGGTTGAACTCCCTGTTGGCTCTATCCAGCCAAACAGTTTTCAACCACGCTCGGAATTTGGTGAGGATGCCATGGCCACCTTGGTGGCCTCCATCAAGGAACTAGGAGTTCTGCAGCCCATTCTGGTTCGGGTGGCCGCAGGCTCACCCCCTGAGGCTCCCATCTACGAGCTCATTGCCGGTGAGCGCCGCTGGAGGGCCTCTAAGAGGGCCGGACTACAAACCATCCCAGCAGTGGTTCATCTGACGACTACAGACGCTCACAGCCTCGAACAGGCCCTCGTGGAGAACCTGCACCGCGAAGACCTCAATGCCATCGAGGAAGCACTGGGCTATCAGCAGTTGATCGATGATTTTGGGCTCACCCACGACCAGGTGGCTACCAGGGTTGGTAAGAGCCGGGTATCGGTCACCAACACTCTGCGCCTGCTCCAGCTTCCACCAAGGGTTCAGCGAGCATTGGCGGACCAGCAGATCACCGCTGGCCACGCCAAGGCCCTGCTCTCCACCGATGATCAAGGGCTCCAAGAGGCACTGGTGCTCAGAATTGCCTCAGAGAACCTCAGCGTTCGCGTCTTGGAGAGCATCTTGAAGGGTGGGGGAGAGGAGCCGGCGACCACGCCAGCAACAGAGACCGCCAGCCCTGAGATAGCTGCTGCGGGCCAAACGAAGCCTGGCACTGCTGTCTCAGGAACGGGAACGAAGCCGCGACCCTTGCCCGAGCCAGGGGTTCTTGAGCTCGAAGATCTGCTGTCTAATCACCTCAACACTCGGGTGAAAGTGGATCTGCAGAATCGCAAGGGCCGCGTGGTGGTGGAGTTTGCCACCCTTGAGGATCTTGAGCGCATCTATAGAGCCATGGTGGGCGAAGCCTGAGCTTTAGCCGGGGCTTGCACCTAAGGTCAAGACCCTCAACCATCCCTTGAGCCTTATCCCCACCCTGTGGGCGAACTTGGGGATTGTCACCTTTTGGTAACCTAAAAGCCTATAATTACTGCCCATTGTCTCAATCATGACTTGAGCTTGATTGGGTATAACTACAAGTATGACTTAGGAGCTTCTGCCATCATCGCGAGGGCCGCACATGGCTTCGACGAGGCCGGTAGCGAGGACGGAGATGTCCATGGAGGCAAGCGCTTCGTCGGTGAACTCTAAAATTACCGCAGGCATAACGGTTTCACGCAGGAGGGGAAGGCTCATCCCAGAGCACTCGACGCCCTGGGCGAATCCGGCCTCCTTGGCCAGGGCTGCAAAACGTAGACCAAGGTCAGCCCCCGATGAGGAGCGATAGCTATAACCCTCATAGTGAATGGCGCGGCAGTTCTGGCCCTCGGCTGCACGCAGCACCAGGAGGAATGCCACAGCCTGAAGATTTGCCCCCTGCGCTAGTTCTTGGTCATCGCTGCCCGCTATTGCATTGACCACCAGCCCTCGGCCTTGGCCCTCAGTCCTAATGACCTCAGCCAAGGCAGCCAGCTCAGGGCTCGCAGAGAGGCCAAGAGACAAGGCGCTGAGGGAGCCTTGCCTGTCCTCCATCTGTGAACGTTCGCGAACAGTCGTCACCAGTGATCCGGCCGTGTGTCGTCCGCCGACACGGTCAATCTCGGCAAAGGTCGCGCTTGAAGCAATGGCGTTAGCGGGGAGGCCAACGTTGCGTTGGAACTCAGCCAGTGCTCCCGCGGTTAGTCCGCCAAAGATTCCGTCCACGCGACCGGGGTCAAACCCGAGGGCACTGAGCCGTTGTTGTAACTCGGCGACATCGTCACCGCGCAGCATGGGTCGCAGATGTTGGAGCGTGCGATCAGCCCAGCGGTAACTCGCTTCGCGCAGCACAGCCCAGGTGTAATCACCGACTATGCCGTCGATGTTGAGACCTCGAAGACGCTGGAATCCCTCTACCGCAGAAACCGTAGAGGGCCCATAATTACTGGCTTCTTCGGGGTCAATGACGTATCCGAGCCGCTGCAGGTGCAGTTGTAATTCGGAGACGTCATCGCCACTGGCACCAAGGCTCAGCAGGCGACGATCGGGCTGGCTCAGAGGTAGGCCGAGATCTCTTGGAGCAGGGCACCCTTGGGCTTCGCTCCAACAATTTTGGCCACGGGTGCGCCATCTTTGAACAAGATCAGCGTAGGGATGCTCATGACATCGAAGCGCCCAGCGATGGCCGTAGCGTCGTCGATGTTCACCTTGGCAATGGTGAGCTTTTCGGATTGCTCATCGGCGAGCTCTTCCAAGATGGGAGCAATCACTTTGCACGGTGTGCACCAGACAGCCCAGAAGTCCACGAGAACGGGCTTATCACTGGCGACGAGGTGCTCGTCAAAGGTGCTGTCGGTCAGGTTCGCAATGGATGCGGCCATAATTCCTCCTCTTGGCTGAATGCTTCACTCCCACTCTAGAGAGCGAAGTGACCAAGGCGTGCGTTATGGCGTGCTGCGGGCCTCGAGCCAGCGCTCGGTGTCAATCGCGGCCATGCAACCCGAACCCGCAGCGGTAATGGCTTGGCGATAGTGGTGATCTTGAACATCCCCACAGGCAAAGACTCCCTCGATGGAGGTGAGTGAGCCCTGGTGGGTGTGGAGGTAGCCGTTAGCTTCCAAGGTCAATTGACCGCTGAGGAAGTCTGTATTGGGCACGTGCCCAATGGCCACAAATACTCCGGCAGTCTCATGGAGGCGCTCTTCACCGCTCAGCGTGTCCTTGAGGGTTACCCCGGTGACTTTTTGTTCCCCGTGGACTTCGGTGATCTGTGAGTTCCAGGCGAACTCGATCTGCTCATTGGCCATGGCCCGATCACGCATGATCTTGGACGCTCGCAATTCATCGCGGCGATGCACCAAGGTGACCTTGCTGGCAAAACGGGTGAGGAAGATCGCTTCTTCTAGGGCGGAGTCTCCTCCACCCACCACCACGATCTCTTGGCCACGGAAGAAGAAGCCATCGCAGGTGGCACAGGTAGAAAGCCCGTGGCCGAGGAGCTCAACTTCGCCAGGAACGTTGAGCATGAGCGAGCGTGCTCCGGTTGAAACAATCACGGCATCGGCGCTGTAGCTGGGTTCATCCCCATCTTCCGTGAGCCAGACGGAGAAGGGAGACCCCTGGCTCAACTCCAGCTTGGCCACCTTTGCGGTTACCAGTTCTGCTCCGAAACGAGCCGCCTGGGCGCGCATATTGGCCATCAATTCTGGGCCGGTGATGCCCTCGGGCCAGCCAGGAAAGTTCTCCACCTCAGTAGTCAACATGAGTTGTCCGCCAGGCTGATCGGAGTTTGAGGATGGTTCTCCCTCGATCACCACAGGCTCGAGCTGTGCGCGAGCCGTGTAGATAGCTGCAGTGAGCCCAGCCGGACCAGAACCGACAACAAGGACTTGGCGATGTTCGGTCATCGTGCCACCGAACGCTTGGACCACAGGTAGAGGCCGGCAAGGGAGAAGAGGCTGCCGAGCACAGCCCAGCTTGCCCACACATGACCGCTAAAGAGATAGACGTCGAGTAGTCGAAAGAGGGCCACGGAAGCCAGCGTAATGAGTACGACGCCCAGAACCAAAATCAAGAGCCCAAAGACCAGAACTCTTGCGGCCACAATGAGTGGTCGAATGGCGCGGTCGCGGATGCTGTCGGTCGTCGACTCAACAAATCCGGCAGCACGTTGTGCCCATTCGTTTGATGATCCTGCTTGTTCGAACTCGCTCACAGGATTAACTTAGCCGCCTCGGGATTAGGCCTTAGCGCTTATGAGGTAACACACACCCAAGATGCCGGGTCCGCCATGGGTTCCCACGACAGGGCCGATATCACCGACGACGAGAGGATTGGCTAGCTCAAGGTCGCTGAAGCGATTGACAATGTCATCGATGTCAGGCGCGGCACCATGAACCACCGCCACCCATTCGAGGGGCCCTTCGCTTTGCACCTTGTCGGCGAGGTAACTCAGCGCCTTGGACCTTGTGCGTTGACGAGATTCTTCAGCGACCACACCATCCTTGAGTTGGAGGATGGGCTTAATCGACAGCACGCTGCCCATCAGGGCCTTAGCGCTACCAACCCGCCCGCCTTTTTGGAGATGTTCCATGGTGTCGATGACACCCATAACGCGGACGCGACTCACCGCGTCGGTGACGATCTCGGCGATGCTCTTGAGATCAGCACCCTGGGCTGCCGCTTGGGCGGCGAGGATAACGAGAATGCCTTCGGCCATAGAGACCGCACGCGAGTCGATGACGGTCACCGGAAAGGGGGCAAGCCCCTCGGCACCCATCAGTGCTGATTGGTAGGTACCCGAGACTCCGCTTGACAGGGTGATGCACGCCACACCCTCGGCACCGGCGTCCCTTGCGGCTTCGAAGGCCGCTTGGAAGGCACCGGGGGATGGAGCAGCGGTCTCGGGGAGCTCAGCATTGGCCTTGCACTTCGCCCAAAATTCCGTGGGAGTGATGTCGACGCCGTCGGTGAACTCTTCAGCACCAAAACGGATCGAAAGAGGCACCACGGTGATGCCATGACTCGCGATGAGCGAGGCCGGCAGATCAGCTGCGCTATCGGTAACGATTGCAATAGAACCCATGGTCATGTCCTCCTTGTCGGTGACCCGACAGTGAGCAGGCTATTACCGTTTGCGACTGCGCCGGTGTTTTTTCTGTATCCGAGTGGCGAGCAGGCTCACCACGCTCAGATAACTGAGGCCACCGACGATGACCGCGAGCAGCAAACGGCCCAAGACAGACCAGCCAGAGAGTGCATTCGAGCTACTTGAGGCCAGTAGGACGGCGATGGCCATGACCACAGAAGCTATGCCCACACGCCCAAGCGGCTGCCAAATAGCTTTTTGACCAAGTGGGCC
>CAZTQJ010000003.1:11704-22762 GCA_964615615.1 uncultured Acidimicrobiaceae bacterium | reverse complement strand
AGATAGCTTCAGGTGACTGGAGTTCAGACGTGTGCTCTTCCGATCTCCTCGTAGAAGACGACCCGCGTATTCGTAGCGCCATTGCCCTGGCACTCGAGCGAGAGGGCTACGCCACCGTGGGCGCCGTGAGCGGCGAAGAAGGCATTGCGAAGATTGGCAAGGTCCCTATTGACATCGCCCTCGTTGACCTGACGCTGCCTGGCATGGATGGCCTGCAAGCCTGCGCCGAGATTCGTGCCATCAGCTCCATCCCCATCATCATCGTCACCGCAAGGCAAGAAAGCGATGACGTCGTGGCCGGTCTCGAAGCTGGTGCCGATGACTATGTCACCAAACCTTTTGTCGTCAAGGAACTCGCCGCTCGTATTCGGGCCTTACTGCGTCGAGCCGTGAGCTCGGCTCCGGACCGCCATCATCTTGGTGAACTCACCCTCATTCCCGCCGAGGGCGCCCTGCGCCACGCCGATGGCAGCGAGGTGCATTGCACCTTCACCGAATTTCGTCTCTTGAGTGAACTCGTCGCCCATCGCGGCGAAGTGCTGAGCCGCGAGCATCTGCTTGAACACGTTTGGGGTTATGACTATTTCGGCGACAGTCGCATCGTGGACGTCCATATTCGACGCCTGCGCACCAAGGTTGAGCCAGATGCGGCGAATCCTGAACTCATCATCACCGTGCGTGGCATGGGCTACAAGCTTGAAGGCCCATGAGCGAGGCTGAGGAGACTCAGGTCAAGCGTCGTCAATACATTGCCAGCCTGCGTAGTCGCATCCTTGCCGCCTTCATCATTGGTGCTGTGCTCTTTGCCTTGCTCATGAGCTCAATCAGTTATTTCACGGTGCGTCACTTCCTCATCACGGAGAGACAGGCCACCGTCCTTCGTCAAGCCTTCACCGATGCGGCTCTGATGCGCTCAAGCATCAATCAAGGAGATGCGTCCATACGTGATCAGATCAGCGCCTTCGATGAAGTCGACGGCGTCCACGCCTTCTTGCTCGTGGGCCAAAAACGCTATCGATCGAATCCTTCTGCCAGCCTCAGCACCATCCCCCTCGCCATGCGCAGGCTCGTTCGCCAGGGCAATGCCGCGACGCAGACCTTTTTAGTGAAGGGCGAGCCCACCCTTGGCGTCGGCCTTCGGATTGCCAGTGCACAGGCATCCTTCTTTATCAGTTTCTCCGTCGCTGACATCGCGAGGACTTTGCGAGCCCTCTTGCTTGCCCTCATTGGCGTATCGGTGTTGTTAATTAGCGCAGCTGCCTTTGCGGGACTGCGTGCAGCGCGCCGGGCCGTGCGCCCTCTCGCTCAAGTTGGCGAAGCGGCTAGTGCCATTGCCTCGGGAGATCTCTCTGCTCGCCTGGCGCATTCAGATGACCGTGATCTCGCTGCCCTCACCGATTCCTTCAATGCCATGGCTTCAGAGTTGGAAACGAGAATTGTGCGAGATGCAGCCTTTAACTCCAATGTCGCCCATGAACTGCGCTCCCCCCTCACCACCCTTTCGGCCACGGTAGAAATTCTTCAGGGCTCCAGTGAACAACTGAGTAGCGAGGGCAGGGAGGCACTGGAGCTGCTGAGCGGCGACCTCAATCGCTTCCGCAAGCTCATTGCTGACCTGCTTGAACTTGCCGCCGATGACGAGCGCAGCGGCATTCGCCTTGAGGCGGTCAATGCGGCTCAGCTAGTACGCAAGGCCAGTGAGGCCAACTTGCAACAGCTTGATGCCGAGCTCGTCATTGCCGAGGATCTCAACGAACGCATGATGCTTGCCGACAAGCGCCGGGTGGAAAGAATTTTCGCCAACCTCATTGGCAATGCCTCTAGCCACGCCGATGGCTTGCTCAGCATCGAAGCCAAGTGCTTGGGTGATGACTTCATGGAAATTGCCTTTATCGATCGTGGCCCTGCCATTGCCCTGCAGGACCGCGCGAGAATCTTTGACCGCTTCTATCGCGGCAGCGCATCGGGCCGGCGTGCTGATTCACAGGGCTCTGGCCTCGGACTGGCCCTAGTGAGCGAACACGTCGCGGTGCACGGTGGAAGCGTAAGGCTATCGATTGATGCTCGGGGTGGGAATTGCTTCACGGTGATGTTGCCCCTTGAAGGAGTTTTGCCCTCATGAGTAAAAGATCACTTCGCGTCAGCCTGGGATCCGTGGCGCTCGCCTGCATCATCAGCGCCTGTGGTGTTCCCGTGCATCATGAGCCAACGGTGGTACCAAAGGACAAGGTCCCCTTCCACCTCAATACCGATAAGCAGGGATCTTCCGCCAAGCCCTAGAGCCTTGGGACGCGCCAGTGGGCGTCTTAGTCAGCGATAGCTGAAGCTGATACTTCCTCAGGCAGGCTCGAGGGAACTTCGAACTGTGGCACCTGACTCCAGAGGTGTTCAAGATCAAAGAAGTCCCGCGTGGCTTCATTGAACACGTGCAGCACGAGATCGCCGTAGTCAACGAGGATCCAACTCGCATCAGAAAGCCCTTCGACGCGTAGTGGCTTATCTCCTGCCTCGGCTTTCAGGCGATCATGAGATTCATCCACGAGAGCCCTCACCTGAGGAGTGTTGTGACCGTGAACCACAATGAAGGCATCGATCACGCCGAGGGCCTCACGCATATCCATGACCACAATGCGGTCGCCCTGCTTAGCGTCGAAGGCAGAAACGACGATGCGGATGCGATCAGCACAGGGCTGATCACCAAGAAATTGATCTAGATCTTGCACGTCATCACCTCACGACCACCAAGATCGCTGAGGTGACCACCACGAGGGAAAACAGGAAGCCAGCGCTCAGCCACTCGAGACGCGCCTTGTGCTGTGAGGCTGCTCTCACGGCAGCCCGTGAGCCCTTTATGGCAATCAGTGCGGGCTGCGTTTCTTCTGGCTCGTAGCCATGGTGGAGAGCGCTCATGTACCCCAACCGTACAGGCCACGTTCTTCTATGACACGAATCACCGCAGGATCAAGCATTCCAGCCACGCTTTCACGCGCCGCCAAGGCAAGGCGAAGTTCTGTACTCGACAGATCCACGGGCTCCACGGGAACTTCCCTGATGGTGAATAAGGAGCCATCGGCGTCGTAATCCTCGCGAGGACGAGGCACCACCGCCAGCTCCACGAGGGAGGCCAGTGCCTCGGCCTCATGCCAGCTAGGCATCTGATCTACGAGGTCTGCGCCAACGATGAGCACCAGGCGGCGATGGGGATCAGCCTCAGCCAAGGCACGCACCGTGTCAACGCTGTAGCTGGGGCCACCGCGGAGCACTTCGATGTCGCTGGCACGGAACTGCTCTTGGGCGCTGCAGGCAGCTTCCACCATGGCCAAGCGATCAGCGGCTGAGGCCTCGGGTCCGGCTTCGCGCTGATAGGGCTCATGAGCCACCACCCAGAGCAGCTCATCGAGCTCCAGGGCCTCAAGAGCCACACTGGCAGCACGAAAGTGGCCGAGATGAGGGGGATCAAAGGTCCCGCCGAAGATGCCTAAGCCAGCCACCTAGCGAACCCTAGGTGGCCAGCGAAGCCTTCGGCGCCCTGCGCCTACGATGGAGAGATGGAAGCGAGGCCAGCAGAGACTTGGACGCCAAGTAGTTGGCGTAGCCATGAGGCCGCCCAGCAGCCCGCCTGGCCTGACCTAGGCGCCCTAGCCAGCGCCGAGGCCGAATTGGCTACCCTGCCACCACTGGTCTTTGCCGGTGAGGTGCGAGCCCTCCAGTCCTCACTCGCTGAAGTCTCCCAAGGCCGTGCCTTTTTGCTCCAGGCCGGTGACTGCGCTGAGTCCTTCGCTGACTTCTCCGCCGATTCCATTCGCGACAAGCTCAAGGTCATTTTGCAGATGGCCGTCACCCTCCTCTACGCCTCGGGAGTTCCCGTCGTAAAGGTGGGCCGCATTGCTGGGCAATTTGCCAAGCCGCGTTCCTCAGACACCGAGACCATAGATGGCGTCACCCTGCCCTCCTTCCGTGGCCACATGGCCAATGGTGAGGGCTTCGACGCTGCGTCACGAAGGCCAGAGCCCGAGCGCCTTCTGCAGGCCTACCGCCAGTCGGTGGCCACGCTCAACTTGTTGCGCGCCTTCACTAAGGGTGGCTTTGCTGACCTCTCGCAGATTCACGCCTGGAACCAAGAGTTCGTCGCCTCCACCGATCAAGGCAAGCAGTTTGAATCTGTAGCGGCTGAAATCGATAGGGCTATGCGCTTTATGTCGGTTGCCGGCATTGATCTCGATGCCGAGCCCGCCTTGCATCAGGTTGACTTCTACACCTCACACGAAGCCCTCATCCTCCCCTACGAAGAGGCGCTGACGCGTCGCGACTCCTTGACGGGTGCCTGGGTGGACTGCTCAGCCCACATGGTCTGGATAGGTGAACGCACCAGGCAGATTGATGGCGCCCACGTGGAGTTCTTCCGTGGCATCTCCAATCCCATAGGCGTCAAGGTCGGTCCCACGACGACGCCAGCGCAGATCACCGCGCTCTGTGACGCCCTGAATCCCGAAGCCATACCCGGTCGCCTCAGCCTCATCACCAGACTTGGCGCTGGCAAGCTTCCCGATCTGCTTGGTCCCCTCGTTGAGGCCGTTGCCGCTGAAGGCCAGCCTGCGGTCTGGGTCTGTGACCCCATGCACGCCAATACCTTCACCGCTGACTCCGGGCTGAAGACCAGGCGCTTCGAAGATGTCTTGGCCGAAACCTCAGAGTTCTTTGCGCTTCACCGCCAACTCGGCACCTGGCCAGGCGGTGTCCACCTCGAACTCACCGGTGACGACGTCACCGAATGCCTCGGTGGCCTTGATGAGATTCTCGATGTTGATCTTGCGAGCCACTACACCAGTGTCTGCGATCCCCGGCTTAATGCGCGTCAGGCTCTTGACCTGGCCTTTGGCATTGCTGACCTGCTGAGGGCCTAGTCAGCCAAGGGCTTCAGCGGCCATCTTGGGGATGAGCGGCGTCACCAAAACGTTCTAAGGCGTAGTGTCGCGGCCCTTCAACCCAAGTCGACAGCGAGGCGTTCATCGGACTCTGGCGATGCCTATCGGCTGGCACGCCCGAGAGTTCCACCAGAGCGCCCTCAAGGACGCCACCGTGGGCAACGAGCGCAATGGATTGACCAGCATGGCGCGCCAGCAGGTCATGGAGGCCTAGGCGAACGCGCTCGAGGAAGCCCACCCAGGACTCAGCACCGGGAGCAAAGAGTGAGGCTGGCTCTTTGCTGTGATCCACGCCGGGATAGCGCCGTTCATACTCTTCCCAGGTCAGCCCTTCGGCCTCACCGGGACTCAACTCATTAAGGCTTGCCAGCGCAGGAATCTCCTCGAAGCCTTTGCCGACATGGGGGGCGATAATCGCTGCGGTCTCGACGGCGCGAAGCAGCTGCGAACTATAAAAGGCCGTGACCTCAGCCAATTCCTGCGTGCGCGCCAGTCGTCGCGCCAAGGACTCGCCCTGGCGGCGCCCCAGCTGAGTGAGACCCTCACAGCTAGCAGACTGAATCTTGCCGTTGACATTGGTATGGGCCTGGCCGTGGCGAATAATGGTCAGACGCGTTGCGTTCTCCATGGCTTCAGGAATCGTGCGCACGCCATCAGGTGGGCCAACAGAAGTCATGCGAGTTCTCCCACAAAGGCCTCGAGTTGGCGAATACTGCGACACTCGACCACGGCATCGCAGTAGGGCTCGTATTGCTTGATCACCGAGTCACCTGATCCCCAATACTGACGGGGCTCAGGATTGAGCCAGAAGACCTTGCGAGCCTTGGAAGCAATGAAGGCCAGGGAATCGAGGTGAGTGTCGTGGTAGTTATTGCGGGCATCGCCGAGGATGAGCACCGTTGAACGCGTGGTGATCTCATCACCCCATTCAGCTACGAACTCACGCAGACTGCGGCCGTAGTCAGAGTGGCCGTCGAGGTGCACCACATCAGCCTCGGTGTTGATGCGATGAATGGCCTCGGAGGGATCGCTAGCCCTTTCGAACATTTCGGTGACCTCGTCGACGTTGTCAATGAAGACAAAGCTACGCACCTTAGAAAACTGTGAGGAGAGGGCGTAAACCAGCAAGATGGTAAAGCGGGCGAAGGAGGCCACCGAACCCGAGATATCGGCAATGACAATCATCTCTGGCTTGGCTGGACGCGGATGCTTGAAAACGGGATCAATGGGCACGCCCCCCGAGGAAAGCGAGGAGCGCACCGTGCGACGAAGATCCAAGGGGCCCTTGTGGCCACGACGACGCTTGCGCTGCAGACGGGCGGCAAGTTTGCGCGAGAGTGGATAGAGCGCGCGCTGCAGGGTGGCGAGTTCTTCGCGGCCGGCATGCATGACGTCAATGTCTTCAGGTAGGGGCTTACGCACCGACTTGGCTAAGGCTTCTGCGCCACGATCCTTGACGAGGCGCTCGCGGATTTCACGCTCGATGGCCTTGCGGATGCGCTCTCCGCGAAAGGCCAATTCGTCGCTAAAGAGTTTGGCCGCCAAGGGACTGGGGCTCTGAGCGACCTGGTGCTCTTCGCGCAGGCGCGCAATGACGCCCTCGAGGTCAAGGTTTCGCAGCGTGCGGTAGAGGTAGTAGGTGCCACCCACGGCACGGCCAGGTTCCATGCCGGCATAACGCGAAACGCCTTCTCGCGCAATCGTGGCATCGCTATCGCGCTCGTCCTTGGCCACGGCGCGATAGAGCATTTCGGCGAGTTCCTCGGCACTCATCGTCGAGCCCCCGCCACCGCCATTGCCGCGGCCCTTGCCCTTGCCCGAGCCCTTGCCTTCGGCATCTATCTGGGATTGATTGGCTTCGTCACTGCTAGCGGTTTTGCCATCCTCGCCTTGCGCCTCTTCAGCTTCGTCATCGCCAGCATTCGGGGCAGCAAAGTAGACCTCGAAGGCAGCGTCAAAGGCTCCTTGGTGCTCCCCGTCTTTCACGAGGGTGGCCGAAAGTGCAGCCTTAAACCAGGCCCGCCTATCCATGGGGATTTCGGTGATGGCACGGGCGGCATCGAGATGTTCGGTGAGGGAAATAGGAATCCCTGCACTACGAAGTTCGGCGATGAAGCCCGAGAGCTGTTCGATCACGAAGTGGACCTAGAGATCTGCGGTGAGCAGCTCTTTGGCCGCCCTATCAATATCGGTTTGGTACTTCAAGAGGATGTGCAGGGTCTCTTTCACCGTGGCTTCATCGATGCTGTTCACGCCAAGGACGAGCAGCGTGCGCGCCCAGTCAATGGTCTCCGACACTGAAGGAGCCTTGCGTAGGTCTAGCTTGCGCAGGCTGCGCACAATTTGCGCCACCTGGCCGGCCAAGGCGTCGCCAATGCCAGGCACGCGCGCGCTCACGATGGCGCGCTCACGCTCGAGGTCGGGATAGCCGACGTGGAGATAGAGGCAGCGACGCTTGAGTGCTTCGGAGAGTTCTCGCGTGTTATTCGAGGTTAAGAAGACCATGGGAATCTGCTTGGCCTTCAAAGTACCGAGTTCGGGAATGGAGATCTGGTACTCACTGAGTACTTCGAGCAACAAGGCTTCGGTTTCCAGCTCCACCCTGTCAACTTCGTCGATGAGGAGCACCACCGGCTCTGTGGAGCGAATAGCTTCAAGCAAAGGGCGGGTAAGCAAGAAGTCCTCAGCGAAGATGTCTTCTTCGAGGGCAGACCAGCCAGGACTGCCAGCCTCGGCCAGATTGCCACCGGCTTGAATACGCAGCAACTGCTTGCGGTAGTTCCACTCGTAGATGGCCTTGGACTCGTCCAAGCCTTCGTAGCACTGGAGGCGAATCAGTCTGGCGCCGGTGACCTCAGCCACGGACTTAGCCAGCTGGGTCTTACCCGTACCAGCCGGACCTTCGACGAGGACGGGCTTGGCCAAACGGTCAGCCAAGAAGACTGAAGAGGCAATGGTGGCGTCCGCGAGGTAACCCGCCGATGCCAGATTGCCCAGCACCTCATCTACAGATTCAAAGCGAGCGGGGCGCTCGGGCAAACCGAGGCCGTTCATCTCCTGCTTGGTCACGGTCGTACCTGTCCCTTTCCATCAATAAACCAACTCGTCGCGGTGAGGGCTTCAAGGCCCATGGGCCCACGCCAATGCAATTTCTGGGTGGAGATACCCACTTCGGCGCCCAAGCCCAACTCTCCCCCATCCACGAAACGTGTGGAGGTATTCACCAAGACTGCCGCCGCGTCCACGCTACGGCGAAAATGCTCAGCAAGCTGCTCATCATCAGTGATGATGGCTTCGGAGTGGCCAGATGAGTAGCGCTGGATGTGCGCAATAGCCTCATCTGCTGAAGCCACCACCTTGACCGCCAAGATCAGGTCCAAGAATTCCGTGGCGTAGTCCTCTTCACTGGCCACCGTCGCGCGAGGGATCAGTTCCCTCGTGCGCGCGCATCCTCGAAATTCCACCTGTGGCATGGCCTCAGCGAGGCCTGGCAGGAAACGCTCGGCCACGGCTTCATGGACGAGCAGGCTTTCCATGGCATTGCAGACCCCAGGGCGCTGCGCCTTGGCATTGATCGCGATGTCACTGGCCCAGGCCAGATTCGCTGCTTTGTCGACATAGCTATGACAGTTGCCATCGCCATCGATCACATAGGGAACGCTGGCGTGCTCGCGCATGGACGCCAGCAATGCCGGGCCCCCGCGAGGAATGAGGCAGTCAATGATGCCATTGAGCTGCATGAACTTCACCGCTAGCTCGTGGCTGGGGTCCTCGACGAGACAGACCACATCTTCAGGCAAGCCCACCGCGCTCGCGCCAGCACGAAGTGCTTGGGTAATGGCCAAGTTCGAGCGCAGGGCGGTGGCCGATCCTCGCAGGAAGGCAGCGCTGCCGGCACGAATACACAGCCCAGCCACATCAGAGGTCACATTGGGTCGATTTTCGTAGATCACCCCAATGACGCCAAGGGGAACACGAATGCGCGAAACCTCAAGGCCGTTGGGCCTCAACTCACGAGAGACCTCAATACCGAGGGGATCGGCGAGGGCGGCCACGCTGCGCAGGCCTTCGACCATGGAGGCCAAGCGGGCCTCGTCGAGGCGCAGGCGGTCTCGGGCCGACTCGCTCAGCGCTAAGGCTTCAGGGGCTTGGAGGTCTTTTGCGTTAGCGGCCAGCACCTCATCAGCGCGCGTTTCGAGGGCCTTGGCCATGGCCACAATGGCTTCACAGCGGAGCTCATTGGAGGCTGCACGAAGCACGCGAGCCGCCTTGGCAACCCTGCTTGCTGATTCTTGGAGATTGAAGCTAGCCACGGCTCAGAGGCTACCGGTTCGGCCTTGCTAGCCCTGTGGCCAGCGCTGGCCACATCCTTGGCTTAGTGAGAAAAGCCAGCGAGCACCACGAGATCATCGCGATGCACCAGGGTGCCAAGGACGGAAGGCTCGGCGGCCAATGCTGCCGCAATGTCCTCACTGCTCGCTGTGCTCAGGCCCTTGGCCAAGATTTCCCCTGAGGGCCCACGGATTTCCACGGCCTCGCCACTGACGAAGCTGCCACTGAGCCCGCTCACGCCAACGCCCAGTAAGGATGAGCCTGCGCGCTCAAGAGCACGCGCTGCGCCTTCATCGATGCTGACTACGCCTTTGGCGGGAAGGGCGAAAGCGATCCAGAGCTTGCGTGCCGACAGGGTGCTTTCACGCGCCAAAAAGCGCGTGCCCACAGCCTCACCGCGCAGTGCGCCTGCAATGACCTCGGGAAGCTTGGCCTCAGCAATGGTCACCGAGACGCCAGACCAAGTAGCCATGCGCGCAGCCGCAAGCTTCGAAGCCATGCCCCCGCTGCCCAGCTCACTGCCAGGGCCCGAGGCCAGGGCTTCGAGCGCTCCATCAATCTCGGCCACTTCTTCGATCAAGGTGGCGTTCTTATCTTGACGAGGGTCAGCGGTGAAGAGCCCAGCGAGATCAGTGAGGAGCACCAAGCTGCTGGCTCCGAGCAGGTGAGCCACCAAAGCCGCCAGGCGGTCATTGTCGCCAAAGCGAATTTCCTCATCAGCCGTGGCGTCGTTTTCATTGACAATGGGCACTGCACCGAGGGCGAGGAGGTGATCGAGGGTGGAGCGTGCGAAGAGATATTGCTCGCGGTGGATGAAGTCATAGGGAGCTAGGAGCACTTGACCGACATGAATCTCATGGCGATCAAAGGCTTCTTGCCAAGAGGTGACTAAGCGGTGCTGGCCAATGGCGGAGACGGCCTGCAGAACCGATGCATCACGGGGACGCTCAGCTCCTTGGCCAATAGCGGCCCAACCAGCAGCAATCGCGCCTGATGAAACGAGCACGACGTCAGTCCCAGCAGCACGCAGATCAACAATTTGTTGCGCAATAGCGGAGAGCAACTCGGCATGTACCGATCCATCACTGCGGGTGACCGAGGAGGAGCCCAACTTCACCACGACGAGGGGGCGACTCATGGGTTACTCCTGCGCTGGGCGGAGGGCCGTCTATCGTCACCAGCCCCGCTTTCGTAGTTAAAGCCAGAGGATGATGAGTACCAGGTAAAGCCAAACTTGCCGATCTGCACTTCATCGCCATCCTTGGCTCCCGCACGCCTCAACATGCGATCAATGCCCAGACGGTCAAGACGACGCACCGCTTCAGCGAGGGCATCGTCTCCGGTGAGGTCAGACAGGGCCACCGCTCGTTCGGCGGGACGACCAGAAACTATCCAACTGCCATCAAGTGCTCTATCCACACTGACTTCGTCAGGTAGCGGTTGATGAATGACTTCCACGTCACTATCGGCACGCTCGACGGCCACGATCTCTCGGGCCTCGACCACCTTGATCGCGAGACGCGATACCAAGGCATCGAGACCTTCACGGGTCACCGAAGAAATCACGAGGTCTAGACCTTCGGGGACCTGCTCAAGGTTCAGGTCAGCGCGACTACCCACCAGAATGCGGGGTCTGTCGATGAGATCAGGCTGGTAGCGCTCGAGTTCGCTGAGCAGCGTGGCTTCTTGATCCTGCCAGGGCATCTGCTCGGGATGCGCGAGGTCCACGAGTACCACCAAGACGCGAGCACGCTCAATGTGGCGCAGGAACTGATAACCCAAGCCCTTGCCCTCCGAAGCG
>CAZTQJ010000003.1:0-11694 GCA_964615615.1 uncultured Acidimicrobiaceae bacterium | reverse complement strand
TTACCGCGATGACTCGTTGTGTGTTTGCTTTTGCTTACTTTCTGCCCCGGCCCCCCCCTCGTTCTACCCGGCTCTGACCACTCTTTCCCTACACGACGCTCTTCCGATCTCGACAAATTCCACGGCGTCATCACGACGACGTGCTGCGGCCCCACCGGCACGCACCACACCGAGGTTGGGCACAAGGGTGGTGAAGGGATAGTCAGCGATCTTGGGCTTGGCCGCAGAGATCGAAGCGATCAAGGTGGACTTACCCACATTGGGTAGACCCACCAAGGCCACGTCAGCAAGCAGTTTGAGCTCAAGGTCAAACCAGGTTTCTTCACCGGTCTCCCCTTGCTCGGCAAAGGCGGGTGCGCGCCGTGAGTTGGACAAGAACTTGGCATTGCCGTTGCCGCCTTGGCCGCCGCGAGCAGCCATCCAGCGGTGACCATGCGAGGTCAGGTCGCAGATGATCTCGCCTTCAAGGGAGCGCACCACGGTGCCTTCGGGGACTTTGACTATGAGATCGGAACCACTGGCACCGTGTTTGCGCTTCGAAGAGCCATGGGAACCGTTATCCCCACGACGAAAGGGGTGGTCACGAAAGGACAGAAGGGAGGCCTGGGAACGGTCGGCTACGAGCCACACGGCTCCACCGCGACCGCCATCGCCGCCGTCAGGGCCACCCTTATCGACGTGGGCTTCGCGTCTAAAGGAGACGGCTCCCGCCCCTCCGTCGCCACCTTTGGCGTGGAGTTGGGCTTCATCGACGAAGGTAGCCACGAACTCAGTCTAGGAGCCTTAGGGAGGAACTCGGGTTTAGCCAGCTTCGTAGTAGAGGCCGCGGGCGATCTGTAGAGGCAAGTCCAGCCTGCCTTGAGCACTGAGGACCTGCAGGCTGGCCTTATCGCGTGACTCTACGGTCGCCACGGAACCAGGAATGAGTTCAGCGCGCGCAATGGTCATGATGATCTCATCGTCGTGTTCGAGTTCTTCACCCACGCGCACCACAGTCACCGCCTCACCCAAGGGGGCCTTGTCTAAGGATCGATGATTGGCAATGGAAATACGATTCGCTGAGCCGGGGATGGGATTGCCGTGGGGGCAACTTCCCGGATCGCCGAGGAGGGCTACGAGCTTCTCCTCAACGTCATCAGAAATCACGTGCTCCCAGCGACCGGCTTCGTGGTGCACCTTGTGCCACTCAAGGCCAATGACCTCTACGAGCAGCCGCTCAGCAAGGCGATGACGCCTCACCACCGAGGTGGCCAGGCTGCCACCCGTCTCGGTTAAGCAAATGGCACGGCCTTCACGAGCAATGAAGCCGTCGGCTTCGAGGCGGCCCAACATTTCCGACACCGCAGGGGCCGAGCGACCTAAGCGCTCAGCAATGCGCGCTTGGATAACGGGCGTACCTTCTTCTTCGAGACCCAAGATGGTCTCGAGGTACTCCTCAAGGGGAGGGTGATAGCCGTCTTCCACGTTCTTCAGCCTACCCCTGTCCCTCATCAATCTCTCGGCTGAGCCTTTCGCTCATCTAGCCAAGGAGATTGGCGCAGGCCTCATCAAAGAGTTGGCCATGGAGGTCGATGTCGGCCTCCGTAGTGACCGGGCAACACAGCGCCATGTTGTGAAAGGGCGTAATCAGTACGCCACGGTTCGCCAAGTAGAGGTGCAGGTAGGCGTCAAGATCATCGTCGGCAGCCAGGGCAGACTGCGTGCCTGATCGTGGAGCGGGATTCGTAAAGCGATACTCAGCCCTCGCGCCGAGTTGGCTGATGCTCCAAGGAAGGGCGTAGCGCTCGATACTGGCGCTCACCTGGGCATGAAAGCGCGTGGCGAGCAGCTTCATAGAAACAAAGGCCTCATCGCTAAGGACTTCCGCGAGGCAGGCCCTCGCTGCCGCCAAGGAGAGCGCATTGCCGGCCAAGGTCCCTCCAACGCCACCAACATCGATGATGTCGCCACCATGACGCAAGGCCTCACGCACACGATCAGCCAGAGCGCTCGTCAAGCCATAGGCGCCAATGGGAATGCCGCCGGCAATGGCCTTACCCAAGGTCACGATGTCGGGACGAAGTTGGTCGCGCTTGGTCATGCCACCCGGACCCGCTGAAATCGTGTGCGTCTCGTCAATGGCGAGCAGCGTGCCGTAGCGATCGCAGAGTTCGCGAAGGCCCGCCAAGAAGCCCGGCTCGGGGAGCACAATGCCGATATTGGTCATGGCAGGTTCGGTGAGCAAGACCGCAACATCCCCATGAGCGAGGGCAGCTTCGACGGAAGCCAAGTCATTGAATTCCGCCACGCGAGTCGTTGTGGCGGGATCAACGGCCGGGGCCACATTGCCCGGACGGCTTAGCGCCGATCCATCGGGGCCACTGACGACAAAACTCTCATCCACGCTGCCGTGATAGGAGTAGGAAAATACAGCCACCTTGCTGCGGCCCGTAGCCAAGCGAGCCAAACGCAGCACCCAACGGTTCGCATCGGTAGCCGAAAGTGCAAAAGACCACTCCTGCATCCCAAATCGCCTCGAGAGCTCCTCGGCAACCCACTGCGCATCTTCGGTGGGCAACATCGCCGTCATGCCACCCAGATCTCCCACCCGGCGGGCTATGGCCTCAAGGACAGCGGGAGCAGAGTGGCCAGCCATGGCCCCGGTGTCACCAAGGGCGAGATCCACGTAGCTAAGGCCGTCGACATCGCTCAGCCCTGCGCCCTTGGCGCCGACCAGTCCTAGGGGAAAGCCTCCAGCCCACTTATTCATCCAGGTCATGGGCACGGCCCCAAACAGATGCTTGCCAGCGGCATGCATTGCGGCCGACTTGGGGTGGAGATCGCGGTAGCGCTTGGTCTCTTGGGCCAGCAGGCTGCCAAGACGCGCTCTATCTATGGATTGGTACTTATGCTTCGGCATCTTGTTGAGCGTAGCGAGCGCCCATGGGTAACAATGAAGCCATGAAGCTTGGCGATATCGACAGACCGGCATGGTGGTACTTCGCAGGCCTCGACGGAGCACTGCTAGCGCTTGGGCTTTTGGCCTGCATTCCTTCATGGGCTGCTCACGTACGCGATTCCCTATGGCTGCCGAGCCAAGGCCTGCTGATCGGGCTCTTTATCGCTGCGCTACTCGTGCATCTAGGCGAAGCCCTCTTTGCCTACTCCCGAGCTAAGGCCGCAGAACTCCCGGCTTTTGCCTGGGCTCTGCAGACCTTTGTGGTGGGTTTTCCCTCTCTGCGCAAGCTTTTGGCCCAGCAAGCCTAGGGAGAAAAGCCCATTATTTTGGGCTTCTCTTCCCATGACCCTAGAAAAAACCGGGGTATCCCCCGGTTCTGGCCCCACAGGGGGCAAGATTCCTCCGGGGATGCTCAGGACTGAGCATCGGAAGGAGAACATCCCGTGAATAAAGGTGAATTGATTGAAGCTCTAGCCGAGAAGGCTGGCGTAACCAAGAGTGACGCCGGTGGCATGCTCGAGGCCCTTGAGGGCATCGTGGTTGCTCAGCTGCGCAAGGACGAGAAGGTGACCATCACCGGCTTTGTTTCTTTCGAGCGCGTTCACAAGGCTGCACGTACCGCCCGCAACCCTCAGACCGGCGCCGCAATTCAGGTCGCCGCAAAGAAGGACGCAAAGGTCAAGGCCGGCGCTGCACTGCGTAAGGCTGTTGCCTAGTCATATTGACCACGAGGTCAAAGAAAACCCCGGTCTTCCTTGGGAGGACCGGGGTTTTCTGCGTTCTGGGGGCTGTTTAGCCAGCCTGTTTGAGCCTTAAGCCCAGTAAATCTTTGCCCTAGTTGACTGGAAGCACGTCAACGAGCTTGCGGCCGTTGCGTGAACCGAACTTAACCACACCATTGTCGAGGGCGAAGAGCGTGTCGTCGCCGCCCTTTCCTACGTTGAGGCCAGGGTGAACCCTGGTGCCACGCTGGCGCACGATGATCGAGCCCGTGGTTACCGCGGTGCCGTCAAATACCTTGACGCCGAGGCGCTGAGCATTGGAATCGCGGCCGTTCCTGGTGGAACCGCCTCCCTTAGTCTTTGACATGCTGTCTCCTAGCCCTTGGAAATGGACTTGATCTCAACCGTGGCGTAGTGCTGGCGGTGGCCATAGCGACGACGCTGGTTGGTCTTGTTCTTATAGGTAAGCCCACGGATTTTGGGGCCCTTTTCGAGGCCGACCACCTGAGCAGTCACCTTGACCTTTGCGAGTTCTGCAGGGGTGGCAAGCACCTGTTCCCCATCGACGAGGAGTAGGACGTCTAGGGACAACTCGGTGCCCTCGTCAACGCCTAAAAGGTCAACGCGGACCCGCTGGCCCTCGCTGACACGCTCTTGCTTTCCGCCTGAATTAATGACTGCATACATGGGACTCTTATCCTACACCTTCTGCCGGGGTCTCCCCTACGGCCCTTTGACGAACTAACTAATGGCTGCGTCGATGACGACCCCGCGGCCTTCACAGACCTCGCAGGACACCGAAAGGGACTCAATGAGGCCCTCAGAAATACGCTTTCTGGTCATTTCCACGAGGCCCAGCTCGGAGATATCAAAGACCTGCGTGCGGGTCTTGTCTCTGGCGAGGGCCTGGCGCAAGGCCGTGGCCACATTGGAGCGATTTTCGGCCGAATCCATGTCGATGAAGTCGATCACGATGATGCCGCCAATATCGCGCAAGCGCAACTGGTGGGCCACCTCTTCAGCCGCCTCCAAGTTGTTGCGATAGACGGTTTCTTCAAGATTGGTCTTACCCACGTTCTTGCCCGTATTGACGTCAATCACCGTCAGGGCTTCGGTGCGCTCAATGATGAGCGAACCACCCGAAGGCAACCAAACCTTGGTGTCGAGGGCCTTGTGCAGCTGCTCGTGGACGAAGTAGCGCTCAAAGAGGGGGATCTCTTCTTTACTGAGGTCGTAGTACTCAACCCGATCAACCAGTTCAGGGCTGACGTCATTGACGTAGTCACGAACCTGGTCATAGAGGGTCTTGTCGTCAATGACGAGGCCTCGAAATTCGCGGCTCAGCTCTTCACGCAGCATGCGCAGGGCCTGATTGGGCTCGCGGTAGAGCAGGTGGGGCTGGCTGGAACGGGCAGCATCGGCTTCGATCTGCTCCCATTGCTCAATGAGGGCAGTGATATCGCGGCCGAGCTCCTCTTCGCTGGCTCCTTGAGCAGCGGTACGCACAATGAGGCCGTGCTTTTCGGGCTTAACGCTGTCAATGATCTTGCGCAGGCGCTTGCGCTCATTGTCGCCAAGGCGCTTGGAGATACCAAAGGTGCTCGAATTCGGTACCAGCACGGCAAAGCGACCAGGCAGGGAAACTTCTTGGGTCAGGCGTGCGCCCTTAGCCCCGATGGGGTTCTTGGTGACCTGGCAGATGATGGTCTGACCATTGCGCAGCATCTCTTCGATACGCGCTTCGGGCTTGGCTGCTTCAGCCTTGGGGGCATCGGCGTCAGCGTCGAGTTCTTCGGCTTCATAGCGAACGTCA
Source organism: uncultured Acidimicrobiaceae bacterium (assembly GCA_964615615.1). Taxonomy (GTDB): domain Bacteria; phylum Actinomycetota; class Acidimicrobiia; order Acidimicrobiales; family RAAP-2; genus CAZTQJ01. The sequence goes on along the minus strand of CAZTQJ010000003.1, from coordinate 6,221 downwards.
CCGCGATAGAGCACGGCATTCTTGGGGATGCCAATATCCACGAAGGCAGCTTCCATGCCTGGGAGGACGTTTTGCACTCTGCCGACGTAGATATTGCCGTCAATCTGATTGGTCTCATCGGCGGCGCGCGCGACGTAGTGCTCTACGAGCGAGCGGCCCTCGAGCATGGCGATGTGGGTGGTGCCGCCCTGGACGTGCACGGCCATGAGGTAGCGACCGGTGGAGCGCTCTCCTGGCTTTGCGGCTGCGCCTCCCCCGCGACTACGCCGGCGTTTGCGAGGGGCTGAGCGAGCTCCATCCGAGGAGCCCTCATCTGCGTCCGAGCCCTTGTCGCGCGCTGTATTGCCCCCACGAGCCTGCTTGGGCTGATTATTGCGTTCTGGCTTTGGCGCTACTTCAGACGCGGGTGCTGGCCGTGAATCGCCAATTCTGGGGGCAGGACGGCTGTCGCCGACGCTGGGCTTAGGACTGGTCGACGAATCGCCAGAACTGCTTGCTGGCGTGCTCTCGTTGTGATCTTCCATGCTTCGATCTCCTTAGTTGCTTCACGACTGGCCACCAGGGCCTTGCGTGACGTCATTGGCGGGGAGCTGACCCTCACGGGTTAGTGGCTCACACCGGCCTTCGACTTGTTCCATCCATTGCGCTTGCCGTCTCGGTCGGACCAACAACAGGTCCGCATCGAGCGCGGTAATCAGTTCTTGGGGGCGGATGCCCCGCTCTTTGGTCTCGAGTTCGGCACGGATCCACGCTGTGGTTCCTTGACTGCTCGGGCGACCGGGAATCTCTGTTGCGGCCTCGAGGTTCAAGATGGCTGGACGAATATCGTCGGTAACCATCTTCCCCTTTCGGTTCCTGGAGACGATTAACGCAGGGGCATTGACCACGGCGGCCAAACGCTCTGCTATCGCGGTGGTCGACATTCCGACTACCTCCATCTCCCAGGTACACGATGTTACCTGCTCTTGCAGAGAACCTCGGGAGCCCTGCCAGGCTCCCGCAGAGTGGAAATCCATGCCCGCTGGGGCCATCTCGGTGAGATCAGCCACCAGGCCCTTCAGATCCTCATAGGGCTGCTCAAGGCGGATATCGACATACTCAGCCAGCGACTCAGCCCCCGTGGGCAGTGCCAGCGAAAAACTCAACAGAGGATGAGGTGAGAAACCTTCACTCCAGGCCACCGGAAGGCGCACTCGGCGAAGCAGGCGTTCGAGCACCCTGGCGATGTCGCGCTGCGAGGTAAAGCGGATGGGACCAATTTTGTCGTGGCGCAGCCTGAGGTAGCGGCGATCTTCGGGGAGCTCGTTCACGACGAGGTCGCGGAGAGTGAAACCGGAACGGCGCTGAGCTCCAAGCCCTGACCCGTTCCCTGGCTTCCTCCTGCTGGTGGCACTGCTGAAGCCACCACGTGCTCAAGACCAAAGTTGGTGCAAGCGCCACAGTCATAACAAGGCGTCCAACGACAGTCTTCGAGACCTTGTTCGGCAATGGAGTCTTGCCATTCGCCCCAGAGGAAGTCGGGGTGAAGGCCTGCGCTCAAATGATCCCAAGGCAAGGGATCGAGCTGACCACGGTCACTGTGACAAATGTCGTCCACACTGAGGCCGGCATCATCAAGCGCCAGCAGCCAGCGATCGAGTTCGAAGCGCTCTGACCACTCCTGGAAGGTCCCACCATCGCGCCAGACGGCTTCTAAAACGGGAGCAAGGCGGCGGTCACCCTTCGAGGCAATACCTTCAGCCACCGAGGCTGCGGGGTCATGCCAGCGAATAGTGAGTCCACGACTACCTCTGGCATCATCGCGCAGCAGTCTGACCTTGCGCTGAAGTTCTTCGGCAGTATTCATGCCATACCACTGGAAGGGAGTTTGTGGCTTGGGCACAAAGCCACCCACGGAAGCCGTGATGGTCACATTGTGGTTGTACTTTCTGCCGATCTCGACACAGCGTCGACCCAACTCAGCAATACCCAAGACGTCTTCGTCGGTCTCGGTGGGCAACCCAATCAAGAAGTAGAGCTTGATGCGTCGCCAACCTTGGCTAAATGCAGCATCCACGGCTCCAAAGAGGTCTTCGTCGGAGATGAGCTTGTTGATGACCTTGCGCATGCGCCAGGTACCGCCTTCGGGCGCAAAGGTAAGTCCCGTGCGCTTGACCTGTTGGATCTTGGCGGCGGTGCCCACGGTGAAGGCGTCTACGCGCAAGGAGGGAAGGGAAACCGAAACCCGGCCGCCATGGTCTTCATCGTCGACAATGGCGCTCACCGTGGGTTCAATGTCTGAAAAATCTGCGGTGGACAGCGAGGTGAGCGTGAGCTCGTCGTAACCCGTGCGCTCTATGCCCTTCTTCACCATATCGATGACCTGCTCGGCGGGTCGCTCCCTCACCGGTCGGGTAATCATTCCGGCTTGGCAGAAACGGCAACCTCTGGTGCAGCCCCGAAAGACTTCGACATTCAGGCGGTCGTGCACGACCTCCATGAGCGGGACGAGCTGCTGCTTGGGGTAGGGCCAGGCGCCGAGGTCAGCAATGGTCCGCTTTTCGATAATGGCGGGAGTCTTGGCTGAATCTATGGGCAGGACGCGACCATCCTCGCGGCGTTCATAGAGGCTGGGCACATAGACGCCTTCAATATGACTTAGGCGCTCGAGGGTCTCGCTGCGGCTAAGCCCTTCACGGCCTGCGGCCAAGAGCAGATCATGGATCTCGCCAATGACTTCCTCACCATCACCTAAGACCACGACGTCTAAAAAGAGCGCCAGGGGCTCAGGGTTATAGGTGCAGTGCCCTCCGGCGATCATCAAGGGCATGCCGTCGACGCGGTCAGCGGCATAGATGGGCAGGCCGGCGAGATCAATCAGGTTGATGACGTTGGTGTAGACGAGTTCGGCCGCGAGGTTGAAGGCAATCACATCAAAGGCTGCAGCCGGGGCGAAGTTTTCGAGTGAGAAGAGCGGGATCTTGGCCTCGCGCATGGCCGCTTCCATGTCCACCCAAGGGGCATAGGCCCGTTCGGCGTGGCCGGCTTCGCGCTCATTGATGATTTCGTAAAGGATCTGCAGGCCTTGATTAGGCAGGCCAACCTCATAGGTGTCGGGGTAGATCATGAGCCAGCGAACAGCTTCGTCATCCCAACTTGGCTTCTGGGCGCCAAGTTCGCCACCGACGTAGCGGGCGGGCTTTTCCACCGAGGAGAGAATCATCTCGATCTGGTTATAGAGGTTATCCACACTGTGATTGTAGGGCCAAGCGCCTAGGGCAGCATTCGCTCAGCTACCCGCGGGTGGATTTGAGGGCGCCATGCTGAGGTGGGCGGGGTGCTGCTTTGAAGGCAAAACAATGGGTCCAGGCTCATTAGCAACCAAATAGTTGAAGGCCTGAGCCACCACGGGAGCCGCAGCACTGGCGCCATATCCTCCCTGACCAATAACGCAGAGCACCACATAGCGAGGGTTATTGGCCGGGCCAAAACCCACAAACCAAGAGTTGGGCTCTTGGCCGGGCGAATTCGACGCCGTGCCGGTTTTGCCAGCGATGGGAAAGGCGTTCTGGTCAAAGTGTGCAAAATCTTGAAAGGCCTGATGAGCCGTCCCTTCAGAACTCTGCGTGACGCCGATGAGGCCCTCGAGGATGGGGGCGCGCACCGAGTTAGGGATATTCATATGCGAGACGACCTTGGGGCCAAAGCGGGTGATCACCTTGCCGTTGGGCTTGAGGATCGCGCCCACGACTTCGGGTGCGTAGCGCGTCCCCCCGTTGGCAAAGGTGGCGTAGGCATTTGCCATCTCCAAGGGAGTGACCACGGTCGCACCCTGGCCGAAGGCCATTTCAATATTGTCCCCTGCATACCAAGTCGTGGTGGCCGCATGGTGAGCGAGGCGTACCGGCAGGCTATCGATATAGCCGCTGGACTCGTTGGGGAGGTCAATGCCGGTGGGCGCGGTGAGTCCGAGCTCAGCGCCAACGCTTTGAATTGGCAGATCGCCAAAACGCTTGCCCGAAGCCCAAAAGAGGTAGCCCAAATTGTAGAAGTAGTAGTCAGAAGAAACGGTGAGCGCCTTGGAAAGGTTCACCATGCCCGCACCGCCTGCTTCATCGTCCTTAAAGACGCAGCCATGGCCATATTTCTTGCAGTTCGGCACTACAAATTTACCGAAGTCAGGAACATACTGATCCGCAGCCATCAATCCGTCTTTGAGCGAGGCAATCGCCGTAACGAGTTTGAAGGTGGAGCCAGGAACAAATTGTCCACTCACCGCGTAATTCGTTTCGCCGCCAACCTTGGCGATTTGTGCATAGTCAGCAGTCGAGATTCCGCCCACCCAGGCGTTGAGGTCGTAGCTGGGATAGGAAGCCATGGCGAGCACGGCACCACTGCGCACGTCGAGGGCCACCACTGCGCCATTGATTGCCGGCGGATAGGCATTGCTGCGCTTATCTAGGGTTTCACGGTCACGCAGAATCGCATCTTGAAGCACACGCTCAACATGTTGCTGGAGACCGGTGTCGATATTCAGCGCCACCGTGTCGCCCGTAGTTGGCTTGATGTTCTTGAGCGTGCCGACGATCTGACCATGGACATTCACTTCTAAGAGGGCTGAGCCATCCTTGCCTCGCAGGTAGGGCTCGTAGTACTTCTCAATACCGTCCTTTCCAATGGGCGAGGTTGGGCCGTAAACATGGTTCGTGTCGCCTTGTAAGTCCCGAGCGGAGACCTGGCCGACATAGCCAAGAACATGGTTTGCTGTCGTACCGCCTTGGGGGTAGCCACGACGGGTGATCTGAATGACGTCTACACCCGGGAACTCATCAACGTGTTCGGCGAGATAGGTGCGCACTTCAGGGCTGGGATCAGTAACGACGGGCACTGGCTGATAGGGAAGGTATTGCTTGTTGTTAATCGTTGCCTGAAGATCACTGGGGGGAAGTCCAAGCAAGGCAGCAAGGCGGCCGACCACACCGTGATGCTGGGCAGCTGATTCCTGCGAAATCACTACCTGCGTATCACCCTGCACGGTAACGAGCACCGTGCCGTTGCGGTCCACCACCGTGCCCCGGGGTGCAGGGACCACCGCATTGCGCAGCTGGTTGGTATGGGCCACGGCCGAAAACGAGCTGTGATTGACCACTTGGAGCGACCAGAGGCGCAGCACCATGAAGGTGAGCATGCTCAAGCCAAGGATGGCGAGAAATCCCAGCCGCAGAGCCGGTCGCTGGGGAATATCTGACGGCTCAGCAGGAACAAGGTCGCGCAAAGAGATGGAGAAGCGCGCGCGACGGGCGCGGCTACGGCGGGACCTCACCATGGTGCGCTCGCTCGCGTCTCAATGGCCAGCGACCAGGCCATGAGGGGCTGTATCGCCAGCATGGCTAGCGCGTTGAAGAAGGGAACGACCAGCAGGAGGGGGAGCCAGGAAATTCCCGAGAGGGGCGTGGTGCCGATGATGGCTGAGATTAAGGCGAAGCTGAGCAAGGCCAAGATGCTGAAACTTGCCGCGAAGATGGAGCCAAGAATTGGCACCGAAGGGTCTACAGCCACGCGTTCGCGATCGATGAGGAGGCCCACGAGACCCCCCATGAGGGTGGCGACTAAAGCCGTCAGCCCAAAAGGAGTGGGTAGGTAGAGATCGATGGCGAAGCCCGAGGCAAAACCCACGAGGGCTCCCGATTGGGCGCCACCGAGTAAGCCAGCAGCAATGGGAAGGCAGTAGGTGAATTCAGGATGCACGCCAAAGATTCGCCACTTGGCTACCAGGGCAATCTGCAGCAAGGTCACCAGGCTGATCACCGCGATGACCCTCAGCACTCTCAAGGTGTTGGCTCCCAGAGCACGACGTCAACGTAGGTGAGATGGCTGAGATCAGCGCTGGGTCGCAGCAAGATGGTCTGGTTCAGGCTGCCCGTTGGACTCGAAGCCTGCTCAACGGTCCCGACGGGAATACCTCTGGGGAAAATCCCACCCTCGAGACCACTGGTGAAGAGTCTTTGATCTTTCAGCACGCTGGACGTAGACGGTATGCCATCCACCGTTAATTTTTTCGTCGCCCCATGGCCAACTACGAGAGAGATCAGTTTCCCCTTAGGCGTCGCAACCCCAACTCGGCTTGAGCCATCGGTAACCAAGCGCACAATCGAAGAGGAGCGGCTGGCTTCAATGACTTGGCCCACGAGTCCCCCCGAAGCCACCACCTCACCAGCACCAGAGCCTGGCTTGGGCCAACG
>CAZTQJ010000002.1:14089-26667 GCA_964615615.1 uncultured Acidimicrobiaceae bacterium | reverse complement strand
CACAGGTAGAGCGCCTCGGTTTTGGTCAACTCAGCGGACTCAACTTCCCCGGCGAGTCCTCAGGCCTCTTGAAAAGCGCTGCCGATTGGCAGCCCACGGATATCGTTTCCCTGCCCATCGGACAGGTAGATGCCAGCACACCGCTGCAGGTACTCGATGCCTATAACGCTGTGGCCACTGGCGGGATCTTCATCTATCCAAAATTACTTCGCGCCACCGTCGACCAATCTGGGAAAATTCAGCCGACGGCAGCCGCCTCTTCGCGACGGGTATTTTCGGCCCAAACCTCGGCGCAACTGAGCATGATGTTCCGCAAGGTGGTGTCGGAAGGCACGGGAACATTGGCGCAGGTTCCGGGCTACTCCGTGGCGGGAAAGACTGGCACGAGTCAGATCCCTACGCCAAATTTCAGCAGCTACATCAAGGGCGCCTATAACGCAACCTTTGTTGGGATGGCTCCAGCGGAGAACCCCGTGCTCACCACCATCGTCGTGATTCAAAGGCCGACGCCAGTAATTTTTGGAGGTGCGGTAGCGGCCCCCGTGTTCTCGCAGATCATGTCCTATGCCCTGCACCACTACCACATTCCTCCGACCATGCAGGGTCCCCAGGGGAACTCCACCGCTGGCTCAGCAAGTGTCCTCGCTCAAGACATCACGTGAGATGGCTCCAGATACGCACAGCACCAGCTTGGATGCCATTGTCAGCCGCCTTGGCTTCGGAAGGGTTACTGGGGATGGCTCGCTTGCGCTTGCTTCGCTAACACTCGACTCTCGCCAAGTTGTCGCAGGATCACTGTTTTGCGCGCTGCAGGGTCAGGTCAATGATGGGCGCAGTTTTGCTAGCGAGGCCCTTGGTCGCGGCGCTGATGCGATTTTGCTTGAAGGGGATGCCATCGAAGATCTCCCCTTTCGCGGCCAGCTCCTCGTTCCTCCGGGAAGGGGTCGCGAGGCGGTGGCTCACGCAGCCTGTGAGCTCTACGGTGATCCAAGCGCTTCGGTAAGCGTTATCGGAATTACCGGTACCAACGGGAAGACGACTACCGCTCATGTGCTCGCTCACCTGCTCCGCGTAGCGGACTGGGAGGTCAGGGTTCTTGGCACCTTGACGGGAGAGAGGACCACTCCCGAGGCCCCAGAATTACAGGAAGCCCTTGCTGAAGTTCGCGCCCGCGGCGAGCTATCCAAGCGTCGAGCGGCTGCGGTACTCGAAGTGTCAAGCCATGCCCTGGTGCAGTCGAGGGTGGTGGGCACGAAATTTGCACTGTCGATATTCACCAATCTCTCTCGCGACCACCTTGACTTTCATCGTGACATGGAGAGTTACCTTGCTGCGAAAGCAATGCTGTTTACTCCTGAGCTCTCAGCGGAGGCGATCTATCTCAGAGAAGATGAACACGGTCGACAGATTGCCCAAGGCGCTCAGATTCCCATGCGCGGGCTGTCCTTGGACGCCTTTGCTGATCTTGACCTCGGCCTAGGACGCAGTGCGTTTACCTGGCGAGGCATGAGAGTGGAGACTCGATTTACCGGCCGCCTCAACGTGATCAATCTCCTCTTTGCCGCTGAGGCGGCAGTGCAGCTCGGCCTTGATCCAGCACGCGTGGTCGAAGGCTTGTCGAGTTGCCCTCCGGTGCCAGGCCGCTTTGAACTGGTAGAGGGTCACCCAAATCAGCCTGTAGTCGTGGTTGACTACGCACATACTCCTGCTTCAGTCAGTGCTGCGTTAATCGCCCTACGAGAGCTTCTAGAGGCGCGTACGGCGGTGGTCATTGGCTGTGGCGGCGCGAGGGACGAAGGGAAGCGAGCCGAGATGGCACGGGCAGCGGCAGAAAACGCTGAGGTCGTGGTGATTACCACTGATAACCCTCGCAATGAGGATCCGATGACGATTGTGACGCAGATGCTTTCTGGATTAAGCCAAAGCGAGCGTGACGCAAAGGTAATCGTTGAACTCGACAGGGCTCAAGCCATCGAACTTGCCCTGAGATCGGCAGGGCCTGATGGCCTTGTGGCCATCTTGGGCAAGGGTCACGAGAGTTATCAGGAAATTGGAATGGAACGTCGACCCTTTGACGACAGACTTGTGGCGGCCGAGAAACTCGCGAGATTCGGGATGGACATCTAGTGCTCGCGCTTATGGCTGCTGGCGGTATTGCCTTCATCTTTGCCGTCTTTGGAACCCCCTTCTTGATGCGCTGGCTCAAGGGTCGCGAAATCGGCCAGCAGATTCGTAGCGATGGTCCCGGTCACCATTTTGCCAAGGCAGGTACTCCCACTATGGGAGGCCTAGTCATCATTGTGGCGGTAGTTCTGGGCTTTATCGCCGCGCATCTTGGGACCTCGGTTCATTTTTCTCGCCAAGGCTTCCTCGTGCTTTTCGCGATTGGCAGTTTTGGTCTTCTCGGATTTTTAGATGACTGGCTGAAGATCCGTAACCGTCGAAGCTTGGGCTTAAATAAGCGGGCGAAGTTCTTCGGCCAATTACTTGCTTCAGCAGTTTTCGCGATTTTGGCGGCGGAGTGGGCGGGGGCCTCCACGTCCTTGAGCTTTACCAGGCTTGACCTACCAGGTTGGCATTTTGGGACCGTGGTCTGGGTGCTCTTAGCCATGCTCATCATGACAGGGAGTTCCAATGCGGTGAACCTCACTGATGGATTGGATGGCTTGGCTTCAGGATCAGCGAGCCTTTGTTTTGCCGTTTTGGCGATCGCTGGCTACTGGCAATTTCGTCACCTGGACATCTATCACGTCAGGGACGCGCTCGACCTTGCGCTGGCAGACATCGCCTTGGCGGGAGCCTGTTTGGGTTTTCTGTGGTGGAATGCCCCGCCCGCGAAGATCTATATGGGAGATACAGGGTCCTTGGCTATCGGCTCTGGCCTTGCTGCACTTTGCATTCTGCAAAACCTCGAGCTCTTGCTTCCCATTATTGGTGGACTCTTCGTTATCGAGACGCTTTCGGTCATCGTCCAAGTTGCGAGCTTTCGCCTCACTGGTCGCCGCGTGTTGAAGATGGCGCCCATACATCATCACTTTGAATTACTGGGATGGCCGGAGAGCACCGTGATCATCCGGTTTTGGATTCTGGGCGGACAGTTTGCAGCCTTAGGTCTTGGCATTTTCTACGGCGACTTCCTTTCTGTCGCCAAGGTGGTCTGATCGTGGCTAAAGCAGCCCGCCGCCCCTCCTTTGGTCTGCCAGATCTTTCTCTGTCGACCTGGCTGCTGGCCCTCACGCTTTCCCTGTGTTCAATCGGCATCATCATGGTGTGGTCGGCGTCGGCGGTAGTGGGTATTTCTCTCTACGGATCGTCATTGGCGCTGCTGGCCCATGAGCTGTTGTTCATGGTGCTTGGCGGCATCTTGCTCATCATGATGCGAGCAATGGATTACCACCTGCTGTACCGGATTGCCCTTCCTGTCCTGTTGCTTGGCTTTGGAGGCCTAGCAGCTGTCCGCGCCGTGGGCGTGTCTGCGATGGGATCGGCCCGGTGGATTCGTCTGCCCGGAGGCTTGACCTTTCAGCCTTCAGAATTTATGAAGTTTGCTATTGCGCTTTATGTTGCCGCACGCATCAGTCAGCTTTTTGGTGAAGCTGGCCGAGGTAGTGAGTGGGGAGAGGGTTTAAAGAAGCCTGCATTGGCGACAGGAATCGCAGCAGTTGTGGTGCTCATGCAACCTGACATGGGAACAGCCTTGATCATCGTCGGAATTTTTGTTGCCGTGGTGTTCCGCGCCGGCCTTCCTTGGCGGTCGATAGCAGCCATGCTTTTTGGCCTGATTATTCTTTCCCTAGGGGCAGCCGTGGCCATGCCCTATCGCATGGCCCGCCTTACGAGTTTTCTTGGCGGTTCGGATAATTCTTTAACCTCGGGCTACCAGGTCACCCAATCACTCGTGGGCCTCGGCTCAGGCGGATTAACGGGAGTAGGACTTGGTAATTCCAAAGAGAAGTGGGGTCTGCTCCCTAATCCTCATACGGACTTCATCTTCTCCATCATTGGCGAAGAGTTGGGCCTCATCGGCACCTTGATCGTGGTCCTGCTCTTCGTTGCCTTGGTGCTGGTTGGCCTGCGGATTGCGATCCATGCAAAAGACCAGTTCGGTTCACTCCTGGCTACCGCGATTACCTTTTGGATTGGTCTTGAGGCGATTGTCAATATTGGAGCCACGCTGAAGTTGCTGCCCGTGACGGGAATACCGCTTCCCTTACTTTCCTTCGGAGGCACCTCACTCCTGTGTACTCTGGCGGCGATAGGCGTCTTACTTTCCATTGCCAGAAGAGAAGAAGCGGCTGCGACGGTTTCACCCATAAGGCCGAAGCGGAGTGCTGCAGTGCCAGCAGGGAAATCAGGCAAGAAGACGGGGAAGGTGGCCTCGTCATCGCGGGCCGCACAACAGGCCAGAGCCGCAGCTCGAGGAAGCCAAAAGACAGCCTCGAAGCGTCCCGTGGCCAAGCGAACTGCGACAACACGAGTAAGCGCGAGTCGTCCACAAAGTGGTCCACGGCGATCAACGCGACCCCGATGACGGCTTCAACGGCCTCGGCCCGCTCCAAACAACGGGGCTACGTCGTGACGGGGGGCGGGACAGCGGGACACGTAGTGCCAGCACTTGCGGTTGCTGATGCTTTGGTGGCCAAGGGAGTGGATGCCAAGCTCATCCACTATGTCGGCTCTCGGCGAGGCTTTGAAGTGCGCGCCCTTGCCGCCACGCCTTACCCCTTCCTTGCGCTTCCTGGCCGAGGCATAAGGCGCTCGTTTCGCCCTAAGGCATTACTGGATAACCTTGTTGCCCTGTTTGGTCTGGGCTTTGCGCTGCTTCATGCCCTGTTCAGCCTTGGCCGCTGGAGGCCGCGTGCAGTTATCTCCCTGGGTGGTTACGCCGCTTTTCCCGCCTCATGTGCCGCAGTCTTGCTTCGCAGACCATTGGTCTTAGTCAACGTCGATGCGGTTGCAGGCGCAGTAAATCGCCTCCTGGCTCGCTTTGCTGTCGCAAGTGCCGTAGCGCTTCCCGGCACAGATTTACCGCGCCCCGTGGTGACTGGCGCTCCCTTGCGTCAGGCTTTTGACGGACTTTCAAGAACAGGCGAAGCCCAAAGTCAGGCGAGGAAACGCCTCGCTATTAGCGAAAAGCAGGTGATCTCGGTGGTGGGTGGCTCCCTAGGGGCCGGAGCGCTCAATGAGCTGGTGGTGGATCTGGTGAAGACCTGGATACCTCAGTCTTCAACGATGATCTATCACGTGGCCGGAAATAGATTTGCCGATTCCTTGCGTGAGCAAGCGAGCACTGCGCTCCACGATGGGGATCTCACCTGGAGACTTGTGGGCTTCGAGGAGGAGATGCTCGACCTCTACCTCGCTTCAGATCTCGTCATTGCGCGCTCAGGAGCGATGACGGTTGCAGAACTCGCAGCCACCGGAACGCCGTCGCTCCTGGCCCCCCTTCCCGGAGCTCCGAACGATCATCAGCGCCATAACGCCGAGCGTTTGGCGAGTCACGGCGCTGCACGCATCATCGATTTGAGCCTGCCTGGATCCGCACTCACCATTGCTCGCGAGCTTGACCTTCTCCTTGCTGACCGCAGCCTCCTCGAAGCGATGAGCCACGCTGCACGGGCTCTTGCCCCTGACCATGCGGCGGCTGCGGTGGCAGAACTGGTGGAGCGCAGTGGCCGATAACTGGCAAGACCTTGCTGCCGAGGATCTCCCTATCCATATTGTCGGCATAGGTGGTGCAGGAATGTCCGCCCTCGCCGTCTTGCTCTTGGAGCGCGGGCATAGGGTTTCTGGCTCCGACCTCCAAGAGAGTCCCAGCCTTGAGCGCCTGCGGACTCTGGGCATCAAGGTCACGCTCGGACACCAGCCTCAAGCAGTAGCAGGCGCTCGTGTGGTCACCGCGTCCCCGGCGGTTGGCTTCGATGATCCCGAACTCGTCGCGGCGCGTGAGGCAGGCATCACGCTGCTCCAACGCGCAGACATCATGGGCTGGCTCACCAGGATTCGCAGCACCCTTGCTATAGCCGGCACCCATGGCAAAACCACCACTACGGCGATGGCCATTACGGCACTGCGCGCGGCGGGCCGTGATCCTTCCTTTCTCCTTGGCGCTGACTTACCTCACACGCAGCAACGCGCTCACTGGGGAACAGAAGATCTTCTGGTGGTAGAGGCTGACGAAAGCTACGGCAGTTTCGCATCCATGAGTCCGCTGATCACGGCGCTAGGCAATGTCGAAGCGGACCACCTTGATCACTACGGGAGCGCCGAGCACTTGGGTGAGGCTTTTGCTGCGCTGCTGAGGCGTTCTTCACAGCGCCTCGTCAATGGTGACGATCAGGGGGCCAAGGCAGCGCTACTAGCGCTTGAGGGGAATCAGCTTGGCACGCAAGAGGACTGCAGCTATCAGATCACCGAAGTCAGTCAAGAGGGTCGAAGCTCGACCTTCATGCTGACTGGTGGTGAAGAACGCGCGCAATTTTCTCTTGGCATGCCGGGTACGCACAACGTCTTTAACGCAGCCCTGGCCGCTGGAGCAGTCAATCTGCTTGGCGTCAGCCTTGCACAAAGTGCCAAAGCGCTTGAAGGTTTTTGTGGACTTGATCGTCGCTTTGAAGACCGTGGCGAAGCTGGAGGCGTGAGTTTCATTGATGATTATGCCCATCTCCCCAGTGAAGTTTCCGCGACCGTGCGGGCCGCTAGGCAGGCCACAGATGGTCGGCTCATGGTGATCTTCCAGCCGCATCGTTATACGAGGACGGCTGCGGTGGCAAAGGAATTTGCCGAGTCCTTTGTGGGGGCTGACCATCTGCTCATCACCGAGATTTATGGGGCTGGAGAGCCAGCCATTGCTGGCGTGGACGCGAAACTGGTGGCTGATGCCGTTCGCGAATCGAAGCCACAATTTGCCCTGGAGATCTTGCCTGAAGGCGAAGCGATGGTGGAGCGACTCCTCGAGCTACTTGAAGCTGGTGACCTCTGTCTCACCCTCGGCGCAGGGGACCTCACGCAACTCCCTGATCTCTTGAAAGCCCGCCTCGGATGAGTCTTCGCGACAGCCTCAGCGCAATTCTTGGCGATCGACTACAGGTCAATGCGCCCTTGGGTGCACTGACTACCTATCGCGTGGGCGGAAATGCAGCGTTTATCGCCACCGTCGAATCCGAAGATGAGCTACGCGCTATTGCTGCTGCCTTGGCTGGTGACGCGCTTCCCGTGGCGATTTTGGGTAGGGGTTCGAACACGCTGATTGCCGATGAGGGATTTGCGGGCCTCATCGTGACGCTGGGTAAGGCCTTTGGTGAGATCGAATATCCGGCCTCCGATAGCAACAGCGTTATCGCTGGGGGTCGTGTGGATCTCCCCGTGCTCGCGCGAAGCACGGTGGAGCGTGGCCTTGGTGGTTTGGAATGGGCCGTTGGCGTGCCGGGGACCGTTGGTGGCGGGATTGCGATGAATGCCGGCGGCCATGGTTCAGATATCGAAGCATCACTCGATCGTGCGTGGGTGTTCAGCCTGAGCGAGGGGAGCGTGCTTGAGCGAAGCAATGCCGAACTGCAGTTCTCCTATCGCTCCTCAGCCCTAGGCAGTGATGAACTCGTCTTGAGTGCTCAGTTTGTCCTCAGGCTTATTGAGCCCGAGCTTGGACGAGAAAGCATTCGAGAGATTGTGCGCTGGCGGCGCGAGCACCAGCCTGGTGGAACGAATGCCGGTTCAGTGTTTACGAATCCCTCGGGCGATTCTGCGGGAAGATTGATCGATGCGGCTGGCTTGGCGGGACTGCGTGTGGGAAGCGCTGAAATATCGGTCAAGCATGCGAACTTCATTCAGGCTGACCAAGGTGGACAGGCCCTTGATGTCGTGACGCTCATGATGCGCATTCGCGAGGTCATCGAGACCAAGACCGGCCTAGCGCTAAAGCCTGAGACAAAATTGCTTGGCTTCTCGCGCGCATCCCTAGAGGCCCTCGGGCTAGGGGAGCAAGAAGGGTGAGTGAAAAGGCTGCGCACCCCAAAGTGAGTTCGCGCCGTCGAGCGGTGAGTGCGCGTCGATGGAAAAAGCGTTTTCAGATTTTTGGCATCTGCCTCGGAGTCTTAGCCTTCTTGGCGGGAATTGCCTACCTGCTGCAGACCTCTAGCTTTCGCGTGCAAGACCTTGAGGTGAGCGGAGCAATCCACAGCTCAACTTCTGAGATCGTGGCGGCCAGCCATCTGGCTGACCACCCAACCATGGTCTTGCTGGATTCGGGGGCAGTCGCGCGACGCATCGAGCAATTGCCCTGGGTGGAGGCGGTGGATGTGCAACGCCACTGGCCTCACAAGGTCACCTTGGTGGTCCATGAGCGCATCCCGGTGGCAGCCTTAAGTCGCAAAGATGGCAGCTTCGTCCTTGCTGATCAGAGCGGTCGACTTTTGCAAAATGTCTCTGATCCTGGAGGCCTGCCTACGGTCGCGCGGGTGCAATCGCTCGGGCTCCCAGGGTCAAGGGTGACTGCGCCCACCCTGTCAGCACTCAGGGTGGCCTCGAAGCTCCCTCTGGCCTTTAAGGCTCAGGTGCTTGGCGTTGATGTCACGGCCAAGGGAAATGTGCGCCTGCGGCTCAATAGTCCGGTAGGAGTGCTCTTGGGCCAGGCAGTTCACCTGCACCTGAAGTTCACTGCCCTGGCGTCCGTTTTGGCGGGAGCTCCGCTTCACCCTGGCGACGTGGTGGATGTCAGTGTTCCCAGCACTCCGGTGGTTAAAGGGCCCTAGAAGCTAAATGCTTGACCCCTAGAGGGCTCCCCCATAAGGTTGGGGCTCAAGGGGCGAGCCTTCGACCCTTACAAAGATTGACCGTAACCCTTAGGGTTAGGGCACATCCCGGGAGGGTGGCGTAGACCATGAGCATGCAGGGACAAAACAGCTACCTAGCAGTGATCAAGGTCATTGGAGTCGGTGGCGGTGGAATCAACGCCGTCAATCGAATGATCGAATCAGGCCTCAAGAGCGTGGAATTTCTTGCGGCAAACACCGACGTCCAGGCCTTGAGGCTGTCTGATGCCGATCTGACCTTGGACATTGGTCGTCAGCTCACCCGCGGCTTGGGTGCGGGCTCAGACCCCGAGATTGGTCGCCTCGCTGCCGAAGAGCACCGTCAAGAGATCGAAGAAGCCCTTGAGGGTTCGGACATGGTCTTCATCACCGCAGGTGAGGGTGGTGGAACCGGAACTGGTGCAGCCCCTGTGGTTGCCGAAATCGCCAAGGGCATTGGCGCCCTGACCATTGGTGTCGTGACCCGACCCTTCGCCTTTGAAGGTCGCCGCCGCGCTACGCAGGCTGAAGTTGGTATTCAGGCCCTGAAGGAAAAGGTCGACACGCTTATTGTCATCCCCAACGACCGACTCCTGATGATTTCTAACGAGAACACCTCGATGGTGGATGCCTTCAAGATGGCCGACGAGGTCCTCTTGCAGGGCGTTCGTGGCATTACGGACCTCATTACGGTTCCCGGCCTCATCAACACTGACTTTGCGGACGTCAAGATGATTATGACCAACGCCGGTACGGCCATCATGGGCATTGGCACCTCACGCGGCGATGGCAGGGCCGTGAATGCTGCACGTGCAGCAATCACCAGCCCCCTGCTTGAAGCGGCCATTGATGGCGCTCGGGGAATCTTGCTGAACATCAGTGGTGGCAGCGATCTAGGTATTTTTGAGCTCAACGAGGCGGCTGAAATCATCCGCTCGGTTGCGCATCCTGATGCCAACATCATCTTTGGTACAACGATTGATGACTCCCTGGGCGATGAACTCAAGGTCACCGTTATCGCGGCTGGTTTTGACCGATGGGAGGGCTCAGCAAAGGGCCCCGATTCGTCTCACTCGGGAAGCTTGGGTCTTGGCACTGATGACCGTGGAATTGTTGATATCTTCGGCGACTCATCTTCCGCTGGCGACCTTGATGCTTCGGCGGACGATGACGACGAGTTTGACGTCCCCTCCTTCCTCCGCTGAGCAGGCAGATTCCCGACCTGACCGAAGCGGTCTCGGCGCATCTGGCTGAGATCCGCAGCAGGGTCTCCTCCGCTGGTGGAGACCCTGAAGTCATAGAGGTCGTAGCCGTGACGAAGACCTTTGGGCCAGATGCCGTGATGGCTGCTTTGGCGGCAGGCCTGACTCATGTGGGTGAAAATTACGCCCAGGAACTGATTGCTAAGGCCGAAAGCCTGACCGTGCAGCCCATCTGGCACTTTCTCGGCGCCGTGCAGCGGCGCAAGGTGAAGACGCTGGCCCCTTGGGTGCACTGGATGGATGGCGTGGCGCGCAGGGAAGAACTTGATGCGATTGCAAGCAAAATGCCCGAGGTTCAGATCCTCATCGAAGTTAACCACAGCGAAGATCCCGCCAGGGGAGGCTGTAAGCCTGAGCAGGTGGGCGAGCTGGTGGAATATGGTCGCGAGCTTGGCCTCAGCGTCGCCGGCCTCATGACCGTTGCACCTCAGGGTGAGTTGCTGACGAGGCGGGCCTTTGCGGCCACAAAGCAGCTCGCTGACGATTGCGCGCTGCAGGTGATTTCCATGGGCATGACGGATGATCTCGAATGGGCCGTGGCTGAGGGAAGCACCATGCTGCGCGTTGGTCGAGCCCTCTTTGGGGCCCGTTGAGTCCTATTTTTTGGGCCTCATGGACATCTCCGGTCATTCGCCTAGGGTTGGGGCTGTTCGCAGGATGCATCAGCGCCGAGCGCCAGTCGCTAGCTCGCCGCGAGGAGGTAACAAGTTGTCCCGATTTTCCGTGAAGAAGACCCTCGCTTATCTCGGCCTTACCGAGGACGAGTATGAAGAGGACCAGGCCTTCGATAGCGCCTATGGCTATGACGGCTACGACGAAGAACCTCTGCGCACGAGCAACCGCCGTGTCAGTGAAGAAGCCCCCCGCCGCGGCCCAGCTCCAGTGCGTGAACCCTACGCAGCGGACCCCTACGGGCCTTCGAGCCAGGGGAGTCGTGTCCGGCCCATTGCCACCCATGAAGTAGCTGCGGGAAGTCCGAGGGTCCTCGCGCCTGTCCCCATGTCGCCTCAGCACAGTGGCTCGGTACGCACGATCGCCCCAGAGCCAGCAGCCAATGTGACGGTGGTCATGCCTCGCGAGTTTGGCGATGCTAAGCGTGTTGCTGACCAACTACGCGCGGGAAAGCCCGTCATCGTCAACCTTCAGGCCGCTCCCGGGGATGTTCCACGTCGCATGATCGATTTCTGCGCGGGAACCGTCTACGCAATCTCTGGTTCCATGGAAAAGGTGGCTGACCAGGTTTTCCTGCTCTCTCCCTCCAACGTGATGGTCTCACCTGAGGAGCGTGCCCGCCTCGAACGTCGTGACTACGGCCAAGAGTAGCTTCGCAATTTCAGATGCATACCATTGCCTATTTGCTATTCAAGCTCGTCGAGCTCTTTATCTTGGCAATGATTGTGAGGGCGGTGCTGAGTTGGTTTCCCAGTGACCCAAACTCCTCGTTCCACCGCATCGCCCAGGTCTTAGATCGGATCATTGATCCCATTCTTCGGCCCATTCGGCGACTGATCCCCCCAATTCGCCTGGGTGGGAGCTATCTCGATATCTCCTTCATTGTGGTGATCTTGGTGGCTCAGTTGATCATTCTGCCCATTTTGAGCCGGCTCTAGGCCACTCAGATAACGCGGGCACACTGAGCCGGGTAGAATGCGCCGCATGGATAACGCAGAAACCACGTCCTCGGTCCTTGAGACCCTCCGCACCGTTGAATTTCGCCTGGGATTGAAGGGCTACAACGTCGATGAGGTTGATGAATACCTTGAGAAAGCAGCCGTAGAGGCTGAAGGACTTCGCGACCAAGTTCGCCAGGCAAACGATCGCCTTCGCCTCGCTGCAGATCGCATTAAGTCCTTGGAGTCTGGGCGTGCACCAGCGGCCAGCGCAGCAGCTGCACCTTCAGCTCCCGCACCAGCACCAGCGGCCGCCAGCCCCAGCGCATTGGCGGCTTCCGATGACGCCCTGCGCGAAACCCTTGAGATGGCGCGGAACTTCGTCGCGCAGGTGAAGACCGAGTCCGAGGCTGAGGCACGAAAGTTGGTAGCCAGCGCTGAAGAGCGGGCCCGTCAACTAACCAGCGAAGCCCAACAGCGTCTCCGTGATGAAGTGCAGCGCCTTGAGGGCATAAAAGCCCGACTTGCCACTGATGTTCGCACGATGAGCCAGCACCTCGACAACGAGCGCACCCGCTTGCGCTCAGCGCTCGGCGATGTCCTTACTTGGATCGACAGCAATCTGGCTGCGAATGGCGCCAGCGCAGACCTCGATGAGCCCACCGCTCCGCACAGCACTGAATCAAGCAGTGGGGCCGCCCAGGATGCGCGCCTTCTCTCTTTCCCTGATTCAGCTAATCCACCCGCTACTCCTGGTAGCTAACTAGCCCAACCACCCGGTTTTCGTGAAGGCTGCAGCCTGAGCGACGGCCTCTCCAAGGAGATTTCATGACGCCCGCAAAGAAGGCTCCGGCCAAGAAGACTGCCCCCGCTAAAAAGGGAGCAGTGAAGAAAGCCACGCCAGCAAAGAAGGCTCC
>CAZTQJ010000002.1:11770-13989 GCA_964615615.1 uncultured Acidimicrobiaceae bacterium | reverse complement strand
GCCAAGAAGGTTCCAGCGAAAAAGGCCGTATCTTCAAAGCCAACTCCGGCTCAACAGGCCAAGGCAAAGCTTGCGGTGCAACGGCAAAAAGAGGCCGAGCGCAAGAAGATCGCGCAGGCAAAACTTGCCGAACAGCGAGCTCGCCTCGCTGAGCGCAAGAGGATCGCTAAAGAGAAGGAAGCCGAGAAGCGCGCGAAAGCAAAGGCTCGTGAGGCTGAAAAGCGTGCCAAAGAAGCCGAGCGCAACGCCATAGTGAAGGCGAAAGAGGCTGAAAAGCGTGCCAAAGAAGCCGAGAAGCTTCGTGTCATACGCGCGAAGGAAGCCGAGAAGGCTGCATTGGAAAAGGCCCGCCTTGCTTCTTTGAAGAAGGCCGAAGCAATAGCCGCCAAGAAGGCAAAGGCTCAGAAGGTTGAGCCTGAGTTTGGTCCTTACCGTGATGATGCTGAATTTCTCACTGAGGTTCTTGAGCTGATCGCGTCCGAGCGCCACATGATGATGATGCGTATTGAGATGACTGTTGCTGAAGCTGACGAACTCAGTTCGGATTCGGCAATGGGGGATACGCAGTTTGATGAGGAGTCCGGCGAGGGTGCAAATACTGCTGTTGACCTGGACCGCGACCGCGGACTCATCAATACCTATCGCTTCGAACTCGCCGAGTTCGAAGCTGCGGTTGAGCGAGTACATAGCAAGAAGTACGGCATGTGCGGCACCTGCTTTAAGAAGATCAGCAAGGACCGCCTCCGAGCCATGCCATCTGCGCGTCACCATGTCGACTGCACCAAACCTGACATCTACCGATAGTCCAGAACAGTCGGGTCCACCCTGGCATCGGCTGAGTATCTCGTGCTTGGTGATTCTGGCCGTCATCGCGGCTTCCTGGGCCCTTGAAGTCTTCATCTTGAGGGACTACGCGCAGGGGCGTCATCACCTCGTCGGCCCACTCTGGATAGCGCTGACCTATAACAGCGGCGCCTCTTTCTCCTTGCTTCAAGGCAGCGCCTGGCTTCCCGCCCTGCTCTCGGGTCTCGTTACGCTGGCCATGGCCTTGGTGCTTTGGAGAAGTCGCAGTTGGTTGCTGACTATGGGAGGCTCCTTGGTGGTTGGCGGGGGTCTCGCGAATCTTCGTGATCGCTTCCTTGGGGGGCATCACGGATCCGTGGCTGACTACCTGTGGACCAGCTTCTGGCCCACCTTCAATCTCGCCGACAGCGCCATCACGCTTGGCATCGTGCTCGTGTTGCTCAGCATCCTGCTTCCAGGCTTAGGTGCTGAGCGTGAGAGAATGGTTCATGGCTGAGCAACCCTTCCTCGATCTAGAGATTCCCGGCGCGCTTGATGAAATCCGTATCGATAGGGCAGTGGCAACCGTTTTGGATTGCTCGCGAAGCCAGGCAGAAACGCTCTTAGATGCCGGTGCGGTGCTCATTGACGGCAAAGTCGTCACGCGACAAGCCTTGCGGGTTCGCGCAGGCTCACGGCTGACGATTACTGAAGGCCTTATCGTTCCGCAACTCGAGCCTGAAGCTGACGTGCTGTTTGAGGTGATGGCCGAAGATAAGCATTTTGTGGTGATCAATAAGCCCGCAGGACTCGTGGTGCATCCGGGAGCAGGTCACAGTTCGGGCACGCTGGTTTCAGGACTGCTCTGGCGCTATCCAGAAATTGCGCAGCTGGCCGGGAGTGCAGCTGGCGAGTCAGATCGACCAGGGATTGTCCATCGCCTTGACCGAGGAACCTCAGGCCTGCTCGTCGTGGCTAGGACCCCGCTGGGCGCCAGGTCGCTCTCAGCGCAGATCGCTGAGCGCAGCGTTGAGCGTCGCTACTGGGGCATGGTCGAGGGCTTGGTCAGCGATAATCGGGGCGTGGTTGATGCCCCTATTGGGCGCTCAACGCGCTTTCCGACGCGCATGGTGGTCACCCGAGCAGGCAAAGTCGCCCGCACGCACTACGAGGTGGATCATCGGCGTGAGGAGAGTGCCAGAAGCATTATGAGCTTTTCACTCGAAACCGGTCGCACTCACCAGATTCGCGTCCACATGGCGGCAATTGGCCACCCCATTGTGAACGACGATCGCTATGGAACGGCTTCGACTGAAGTGCTCGTGGAGAATCGCTATGCGCTTCACGCCATCCAACTTGCCTTTGATCACCCCGAAAGCGGTGAGCGAGTACTGGTAAGGGCAAGCCTTCCCGATGACCTCACAGCCCTCGAAGAG
>CAZTQJ010000002.1:0-11670 GCA_964615615.1 uncultured Acidimicrobiaceae bacterium | reverse complement strand
GGGCAAGCCTTCCCGATGACCTCACAGCCCTCGAAGAGGCTGCAGCGTCTTAGTTTGTGGCCACCTCACGGGCGCCAAGAACATCTGCATCGAGTGAAAGCGCTGCAAGCGCTTCTTCTTCCGCCCGACGCACCCGACGAACGCCGATTCCCAGTTCTTCTGCGGTGATCTGCAGAGACTTGGGTGAAGCGCCGTTGAGCCCGAAGCGGATCATCAGCACGTCGCGCTGCACCTGAGGAAGACGCTCGATGGCCTCGTGTAGGCCCTGGTCCACAATGCCCTGCTCGACATCGCCAACCCAGTCGTCCTTTGCGGGTGCGACTAGGTCACCCAGCGTCGTCGAACTATCGGAATTCGCTGGCTGGTCGAGGCTGGCGGTGACTCCGGCAATGCCTTCAAGGTTCTTGCGCTCGCGAGTGGTCATGCCAGTCGCTTCTTCAATCTCGTCATCCGTTGGCTTGCGGCCTAACTGGGCGTAGAGCTCAGCGGTAGTGGCCTCAAGGCGTTGCAATTGCTCGCCGACTTCAAGGGGAATACGGATGGTGCGTCCATGCTGCTGGACTGCGCGCTGCAGCGCTTGGCGAATCCACCAGGTGGCATAGGTGGAGAATTTGAATCCACGCTCCCAGTCGAACTTCTCCACGGCGCGCAGGAGGCCAAAGGTTCCCTCTTGGATGAGGTCAACCATTTCGACGCCACGGTCTTGGTAGCGACGGGCCCAGTGGATGACGAGACGGAGGTTGGCGGCAACCATTTGCTGCTTGGCTTCTTCATCACCAGCAGTGACGCGCTTGGCGAGATCAACCTGCTCTTCGTAGGAAGGCATGGGGTAGTGGTCAAGGTCACGCAGTAAGAGGCCGAGACCGTCGTTTACATTTACCGCACTTCGCTGCTGGACTGCCACAGCTCCATCCTTTCCGGCCTTCCGGCCTGTTCTTTGGGTACCCAGCCACCGGCTTGGGTCCCACCGAACTCCTGCTTCAGAACTTACCACCCAGTAACTCCACGATGAAGTCACCTTCATCTTCTTACAACGCAGTACTGAGGCGTTTTATTCCCCTCATAAATTTCCCGGCTTTAGCCCCAGCCCAGGGGCCAATTAGGAACTGAGGGGAGCGGTCAAGCCTCGTGCCCTAGCGACCATGTCAGCCAAGGTGAATGACGCCAGGTGGTGGCGGATGTGGCTGCTCATTTCTGACCAGACCTCGATTAGTGCGCACTGGCCTTCGTGGTCGCAGGCGCCATCAGCGTGAGGTTCACCGAAGTCTCCGGCCACGATGGGGCCATCGACGGCGGAGACGATTTCGGCCAAGGTGATCTCCTTGGGCAGGCGAGCTAGGACGTAGCCGCCACCGACGCCACGCTTGGAGCGCACCAGCCCTGCACCCTTGAGGGCGAGGAGGATTTGTTCGAGATAGGGCTGAGGCAGAGCGGTGCGTTCGGCAATGTCACGAACTGAGGTCGGGAGGTCACCGTTTTGATGGAGTGCCAGGCTCAGCAGAGCCCTGCTGGCATAGTCACCTCTCGTGGACACTCTCACCCTGCCATCGTACCCGGCTGGCCGGATCTGAGCAGAGGCCAAATCTGAGGAGAATCCCTAATATTTACCTCAGGCTCCAGAACTGGCACGATGGAGAGGTGAACGATGACATCCAGCCCCCAATTTCTCCAATCGTGCCAACCGAAGTGCTCGATGCTCTCGACGGCGAAGTTCCGAGCGTGGATGGTGCTGAGACAGCCGAGATGATTGCCGAGCCCGCCAAGGTCATGAGGATCGGTTCTATGGTCAAGCAGTTGCTCGATGAAGTGCGCCAAGCTCCCCTCGATGAAGCGGGACGAGATCGCCTTCGTCAGATCTACGAGACCAGTCTGCGCGAACTCTCTGACGGGCTTTCGCCTGACCTGGCCTCGGAACTCAGGCGAGTCTCCATTGACTTTGGCCCTGAGATTCCCTCTGAGGCCGAACTCCGCATCGCTCAGGCCCAATTGGTGGGCTGGCTTGAAGGGCTCTTCCATGGCATTCAGGCCGCACTGATGGCTCAGCAGATGACCGCTCGAGCGCAGTTTGAAGAATCCCGGCGCCAAGAACTCCCAGAGCCTTCGGGTCGGGGCGATGGAAGCCGACCTGGCACCTACCTCTAGAGATTTCCGTGGCTCCTTTTTATGCCTGAGCACGGTGAACTACCTCCGTGTAGTTTCAAGAGTCCAGCATCAATGAAGGGAGGTTTGCGGTGAGTCAAGGAGAGCGTTCATTTACTCACCTGCATACCCACACAGAATTCTCGATGCTTGATGGTGCGGCGCGTGTTACCGAACTCGTCGAAGCCGCTGTGGCCGACGGTCAGCCTGCACTTGGTATTACCGATCATGGAAACATGTATGGCGTTCTTGATTTTTATAAGGCCTGCCGTGAAGGTGGCATTAAGCCCATCATTGGCACCGAGGCTTACATGGCTGCAGAGTCGAGGACAGAGCGACCAGCTCGTCGTGGGCGCGTTGACGACACGGGTGGCGATACCGAAGGTGGCAGCAAGCTCTACTACCACCTCACGGTTTTGGCGGAGAATCTCGAGGGCTACAAGAACCTGATCAAACTCTCCTCGGCGGCCTATCTCGAGGGTTACTACTACAAGCCACGAGTGGACTGGGATCTTCTGGGGAAGTTCTCTAAGGGCCTCATTGCCACCACTGGCTGCCTGGGTGGGGTCGTCTTGCAGGCGCTACTGCGTGATGACCAGGAAGAAGCAACCCGACTCGCCGCGAGACTCCAAGATATTTTCGGTCGCGATTCGCTCTTCGTTGAACTCCAAGACCATGGCCTTGCGGCGCAGCGTAAAACCAACCCTCAGCTCATTGAGATTGCCAAGCGTATTGATGCTCCCTTGCTCGCCACCAACGACAGTCACTACACGCATCGTGAGGATGCCGTAGCTCACGATGCCCTGCTCTGCGTGCAGACCGGTGCACTGATTTCTGATTCGTCTCGCTTCAAGTTCGAAGGTGACGAGCACTACCTCAAGAGTGCTGCAGAAATGCGCCACCTTTTTGGTGAAGTTGAAGACGCTTGTGACAACACCCTGTGGATTGCAGAGCGCGCCGATCTTGAGATCCCCTTTGGCATGGACGCCCTGCCTGAATTCCCTGTGCCCGAGCGCATTGTTGGTGCCACCTACGAAGAGCGTGCCGCGACTTACCTTCGCGAGTTGACCTATGAGGGCGCTAAGCAGCGCTATGGCGAAGAGATCCCGAGCAATGTTTCTGAGCGTCTCGATTACGAACTTGGCGTCGTGAACTCCATGGGTTTTAGCGCCTACTTCTTGGTGGTTTGGGATCTCATTGTCTACGCACAGAGCAAGGGGATTCGCGTAGGGCCCGGGCGTGGATCGGCTGCAGGATCCTGTGTCGCGTACTGCTTGCGCATCGTAGACATTGACCCCATTCGCTATGACCTGCTCTTTGAGCGTTTTCTCAATCCCGGCCGTCGCCAGATGCCAGATATCGACATGGACTTTGACGAGCGCTATCGCGGGGAGATGATCCGCTACGCCTCGGATCGCTACGGCAGTGATCATGTTGCCCAGATCGTGACCTTCTCGACCATCAAGGCGCGCGCCGCGGTTCGTGATGCCGCACGAGTCCTCGGCCACCCCTACGCCGATGGTGACCGCATCGCCAAGGCCATGCCTCCCCTCGTGATGGGTCGCGACACGCCGCTCAGCGCCTGCCTTAAGAAAACGCCGGGACATGAAGGCGGTTTCTCAGCCGCTTCCGAACTGCGCAGCATGGTGGAAAACGATCCCGTTGTGGCAGAGATCGTCAAGGTGGCCACTGGCCTTGAAGGACTTCGTCGTCAGGACGGAATCCATGCCGCTGCAGTGGTTATCACCAAAGAAACCTTGACGGAGTA
This sequence comes from uncultured Acidimicrobiaceae bacterium, assembly GCA_964615615.1. Lineage (GTDB taxonomy): Bacteria > Actinomycetota > Acidimicrobiia > Acidimicrobiales > RAAP-2 > CAZTQJ01. The sequence continues at coordinate 7,763 of CAZTQJ010000002.1, read as the reverse complement.
TCTCCCGATCCAACGCAAGCCTGACGGGCAAACACGGGCTGAAGATGCCCCCGTGGTTACGCAATATGAAGGTCCAGGAGTGGAGTCTCTTGGGCTGCTGAAGATGGACTTCTTGGGCCTGCGGAACCTCAGCGTGATCGAAAGGACACTGGATCTCGTTGAGCTGCGCACCGGTGAACGACTGCCCATTGACTCCGTTGACCTGAATGATGACGAAACTTTTGCCCTCTTGCAAAAGGGTGATTCCGTGGGGGTCTTCCAACTTGAATCAACGCCCATGCGTGAGCTGATGAAGGCACTCAAGCCAACCAGTTTTGACGATGTGGCCGCGCTGGTCGCCCTCTATCGCCCTGGCCCTATGGCCAACAACATGCACTATGACTATGCCGATCATAAAAATGGACGTAAGAAAATTGAATACCTCCATCCTGATCTCGAGCCCATCTTGGCGGGAACGCAGGGCTTGATGATCTACCAAGAGTCCGTGATGCGGGTAGCGCAAAAATTCGCGGGTTTCAGCCTCGAAGAGGCCGACAACCTGCGAAAGGCCTGCGGCAAGAAAGACCGCAAGATGATTGCTAAAGAGCGCGAACGTTTTGAAGCAGGTTGTGAAAACAATGGCTATGACCGTGCCTTAGGTAAGGACCTCTTCGACGTCATTGAACCCTTCGCTGACTACGCCTTCAATAAGTCGCACTCCTATGGCTACGGCTATATCGCCTATCAGACAGCTTGGCTCAAGGCGCACTACCCGGTTGAGTATCTCTGCGCATTGCTCACCAGTGTGCGCGATAACAAAGACAAGACCGCGATCTATCTCGGAGAGTGCCGCTCCATGGGTCTGACTGTGGCAGTTCCCGACGTCAATGAATCTTTTTCGGAGTTTGCTCCACGCCTCGTCGAAGACGAAGCGACATCCATTCGCTTTGGTCTGGCATCGGTGAGGAACGTCGGCGAGAACATTGTTGAAAAGATTGTGGCTGAGCGGAATACCGCAGGTCCTTTTACAGACATCTACGATTTCTGTCGCCGTGTTGACCAAGTCGTACTCAACAAGCGCGCGTTGGAATCCCTGATCAAAGCGGGTGCCTTCGATTCACTTGGCCACCCTCGCCAAGGCTTGAGTTTGGTGATCGACGGCATCGTTGACCGAACGCTCGAGCGTCGCCACGAACACGAAATCGGGGTGCAGACCCTGTTTGCATCACTGGCCGATACCGGGGGAGAGGCCAACTGGGAGGGGACCGTAGTGGAGATCCCCGAGCTGGACTACGACAAGCGTGAACGCCTGGCCTTTGAGAAGGAAATGCTCGGCATGTACGTCTCTGATCACCCAATTTCTGGGGTCGAGGGTGCGCTGCGGCGCATGACGGACCTTTCGCTAGCCGAGGTCAACCTGCTTTCCGAGGCTGCAGGCACGGGAGACTCCCAGATCGTCAACATCGGGGGCATTATTGGATCCCTGACCAGGCGCCAGACCAAGGCCGGCGACATGATGGCCACCATCTTGCTCGAAGATCTCGATAGCGCAGTGGAAATCATGATCTTTCCCAAGGTCTATGGCCAATACGGACAGATCCTCGAACGCGACGAACTCCTCATCGCCAAGGTGCGCATTGATCTCAGTGGCGACCGGATGAAGGTTTCAGCACTGGATCTGAGTAGGCCGACCATTACCGACCTCAATAAAGCTCCATTGCGTATAAACCTGCCGTCTGGCATGGCATCAGTGTCCATGGTTGAAAAACTCAAGCAGGTGCTCCTCACGCACCCGGGAACATCCACAGTTTTCTTCCACATTGGCGCGCAGGTCATTAAACTTCCTGAGGAGTACAACGTTGATGTAGTTCGCGCAGCCGGAGAGCTGCGGATGCTGCTCGGTCCTGAGGGCTTAATTGGCTGAATGCCCTAGTAGGTAGGGCTCTGGGAGCCCCTCCGCTGGGCCGGTTAGAATTGAATCCATGCCGATGGACGTAACCACAAAGGACACTACGGCCCTCACCGATGGTGAGTTAGCCGAGATGGCGGATCTCTGCGTTGACCGCGAGCCCCGCTTTGACATTGGATATCTCTCCAAGGAGCGCGAAGACTGGGTGCTGGTCACCACTGCACGCGAAGGTCGCAAGTTGCGCGGCTACTCCTTCTCCACCTTGGAGCGCATTGGCGGAACGCCTTCACTGCTCATTGGTTTGAGCCTCATTGACCGCAATGCAAAGTCTGAAGCGTCACTCAAGGCAATCCTCACGGATCAATACCGTCGTGCCCTCCTCGCCTTTCCTGACGAAGATGTCTTGGTCGGCACCAGGCTCATGAGCAAAGACGGACTTCGCATTTTCCAGAATCTTGAAGATGTTGTTCCCCGCAATGACCACAAGCCCAGCGGTGAAGAGCGCGCTTGGGGACGTCGCCTCGCTAAGCGCTTCGGGAATGAAAAGGGCATTGATGACCGGACTTTTGTGGTCCGTTCCAGCTCGGGTCCCGTTGGTGGCGTTGATGTCATTGCCCCCAAGGCCACTCTGCCTGCATCATGCGCGAATTGCTTCGATGGCCTTGACCTCAATGCCGATAACGGAGATCGCCTCGTCGTATTCGGCTGGGCTATGGCTGAAGTGCTTTCCTCCAAGCTGATTAAGTAGCGAGCACTCCGTCCGGACGTGGCTAGGCCTGGGCGACCGCTGTTAATTCGAGAGCTAGGAGAAGACGAGCTCTCGCCCTACCTGCTGCAACATCGCGAGCAACTCGTTGATTGGTATCCCTTCTCGCCTGAAGTATTTGCGCTGGCGGCTGAACTCGATCGACCAGTGTTTCTCTCCATTGGCTATGCGGCCTGTCATTGGTGCCACGTCATGGCTCATGAGAGCTTTGAAGACCCTGAAGTTGCTGCACAACTGAACGCGGATTTCGTATCCGTGAAGGTCGACCGCGAAGAGCGCCCCGATGTCGATGCGATCTACATGGCAGCGACCCAAGCGCAGACGGGTTCTGGTGGTTGGCCCATGTCGGTCTTTTGCACACCCGAGGCGAAACCCTTCTATGCCGGCACCTATTTCCCACCTGAAGATCGTGGCCAGACGCCGTCATTTCGCCATGTGCTCGATGCACTGACCAGGGTTTGGACTCACGACAGGGCAGAGGTAAGTAGCCACGCCGAGCAACTCACCGAGGCGGTTGCGCGTGAGATGGCCATGGCAGAGCGCTTGGCTAAGCGCGAGGACTCAGAGGGGCTCCCAGATTTCGCTGAGGTCTTAGCAAAGGCCGCTTCAAAGACGGTGGCAAAATCAGACCGACGACTGGGTGGTTTTAGTGGAGCTCCCAAGTTCCCGAGACCTTCACTGACGGATCTCTGCCTCCTTGCGTGGCTCGAAAGCGGGGATGAAGAAGCGCGAGATTGTGCGCAGCTGAGTCTTGACGCCATGCTCTACGGCGGTCTCTATGACCACATTGATGGTGGCTTTGCTCGCTACAGCGTTGATGCGCAATGGCTGGTGCCACATTTCGAAAAGATGCTGACTGACCAGGCCCTGCTTGCCCTCGGCTACCTCCATGCATTTCAAGTGCTCGGCAAAGATGATTATGCCCAGGCCGTTAGTGAAACGCTTGATGCCGTAGAGGCAAAGTTCCTCCTTTCCTCGGGTGCTTATGCGACGGCCATTGATGCCGATGCGGCTGGCGAAGAGGGTCTCCATATCGCCCTCGATGCTGAGCAGGCCAAAGCGGCCTTAGCGCCGCTGGGGCCCGAGATCAGCGCACAGGCCCTGGCGCATTTTGGCCTCGATGCTGGACCCAACTTTGAAGGAAGAATTATCCCAACGGTATCGGCGATATCTGGCATTGCGCGCTCAGCGGCCCTAGAGCAGGCCAGGCTCACACTCAGTGAACTTCGAGCAGCTGGCCCGCAAGCATTTCGCGACGAGAAAGTTGTCCTTGAGTGCAATGCCATGCTGGCACTGGCGCTACTCGAAGCGGGCTCTGCTCTGCGGCAAGACCGCTTCAGCCTTCGCGCTGAGGCATTGCTGGAATATTTAGTGGCCAGGCACCTTGACCAAAACAAGCTTCATCGCATCGTCTGGCAATCCGGCCGGGTGGTTTCTGCGATGGCAGGCGACGCGGCCTGGCTCTTACTGGCCTTAAGTCGCTATCAAGAGCTCAGTGGGGACGGACGTTTCCTCAGCGCAGCTAAGCAAGTGGCAAAGATTTGCGCAGAAGAGTTTGTGGATGCGCAGAGTGGCGTCGTTTCCACGGCTCAGCGCTCCAGTACCGAGCTGCTCTTGCGACCAACGGAAATTTTCGATGGGGCAACGCCTTCAGCAACGGCCGTCGTTGCCAGTGCACTCCTTCGCCACGGCGCACTGCATGGCGACGAAGGAACTATCAATCTGGGCACGAAGGTGCTGAGCGCCGTGGCGCCCTTATTGGTCGAGCATCCTGATGCAGTACCCGATCTCGTCGCAGCGCTTGCCTTAGCAAGTCGTCGCAGTGAACTTCGCATTGTCGGCGTTGCCGCACTGGCTGATCTGGTCGATGCCCTCTGGCTTCCTGCAACCCTGCGCATCCCCTCTGATGGGGCTGCACTGACTGGCGTGAACCCGGGTCAAGAAGCTGTCTACCTCTGTCACGGCTATCACTGCCTTGCGCCGATCACTGAAACGGACGGACTCCGCGTCGCATTGCGCTCCGTCGTCGGCGGGAGCGCGCTCAAGCTAGGTGCTGGAGATGCCTAAGTTGAGGCTTTGGCCTCGCGGAGCATCTCGGGCGAATTCCTCGCTCTCCGATCGCGAAGTGTTCTCGAAGATCCAGCGCAGAACGCTCACCATGCTTGGATCAGGTGAACGCAGTGTGATGCTGGTGTTGGCCTCGAGTATTGCTGACACCATCACCCTCGATCTGGCCTCAGGGGCCGTGGTGAGGCTGCGCATCCCTTGGGCTCAAGGGATGAGTTCACCCTTCCGAGCCTTCGACGTCATAGAGGTCGAGGGCGAGCTCGTGGACCAACCTGAAGATCTCGCTCAGCCTGAGGCCGTCCAACTCGTCGGACTACCTCGCCAAATCGGTACCTTGCACTCGCGGAAAATCCGTTCGATGCTTCAGCGCCTGCAGATTCCTCAATCTGGACCGCTGCTTGGCTTTCGCGGGCTCGCGTCCCCCTACTGGGAATTCAACGCCACGGCGCCGTCGGTGGCCTTGGTGGTGCCAAGCAGGGGACCTCAACTCATTAGTCGGGAGGCTGACGGTGCTCCTTGGGTTCGCTTTGGCTGGGAGCGCGATGACGTTTGGCTGCCCCTCGATGACCCAGCCAGCGCCCGTGCGCTGCACGCTGCGCGTCGTGAAGTCCTAACGGGCAAGGATCTCGCCACGGCATTGGGCTACCGGCCTCACTACTTGCTCGTTGCGCTCTCGACTCCACTCGAGGGGCACTGCTACAAAGTTTGCCGAGGACTCCTTCCGCGTTCATGAGTGGGCTAGCGTCGCTGGGCAAGCGGCGAGCGGGGGTGCATAGCGATGCAGATTGAACTTGAGGGTCGTGCAGCAATCGTGACTGGGGCGAGCCGAGGGATAGGGCTCGCCATTGCACGTCGGCTAGCCGAGGCGGGTTGCTCGGTGATGATGGTGTCTCGTAAGCCTGAGGGGCTTGCCGAAGCCGCGGCTTCACTTGAGGGCCTAGCTGGTGCCGTGGCTTGGAAGGCTGCTCACGTGGCTCACCGTGATGACGCTGAAGCGGCCATTGCGGCTTGCCTGGCTAGCTTTGGCCGTATCGATGTGCTCGTCAACAATGCCGGGACGAACCCCTATTTCGGACCGCTCATGGACATCGATGAGGCACGCGTAGCCAAGACCATAGAGATCAATCAGACGCCACCGCTGCTGTGGACTCAACTCTGTTGGGAGGCTTGGATGCGCGATCACGGGGGAGCCATCCTCAATATTTCCTCCATCGGCGGACTCGGGCCTGAGCCCAATATTGGTTGGTACAACGTCACTAAGGCCGCCTTAATCCACCTGACCTCGCAGCTTGCCTACGAACTTGCGCCCGGGGTTCGGGTGAATGGGATTGCTCCTGGCTTAGTGAAGACCGATCTTGCTCGCGCCCTGTGGGAGCCCCATGAAGTGCGGATTGCCGCAGCCATACCGCTCAAGCGTTTGGGTGAGCCTGATGACATTGCCACCGCAGCCCTGTTTTTATTGTCCGACGAAGCATCGTGGATTACCGGCCAGACCATGGTCGTAGATGGAGGGACCACCAATCAGCCCACGGGTGGTGTTGGTTAAGCGCTTGCGCATGTTGGCGCTAGGCAAGGATGCGACGGTTCAGCTTTCCTGAAGCAAGTTTGGGGAGTTCATCCACGTAGACGATCTCGCGAGGAATGGCCCAAGGCAGGCCTGCGGCGATGGTCGCTTCTTGTAGCTCGCCGAGTTGAGGTGGCTTATCTGCATCCTTTGCGACCACGAGGGCAACAATGACTTGGCCAAAGCGCGCATTGCTTCTTCCGGCAATCATGATTTCATCAATGCCGGCGAGCGGGGCAAGAATGCGCTCGAGGTCTTGGGGCCAGAGTTGTTCGCCGCCGGTGGAGATCACCTCTCCAGCCCGCCCCGAGATGGCGAGCTTGCCGTCACTCGTGATCGCTGCGACGTCACCGGTGGGGAACCACGATTGGCCCTGAGCATCGGTAACTGAGGGCAGCTCGCGATCACGGTATGCACTGGCCAGGCTGGGGCTTTGGAGAAGGAGATTTGCTTCACCACTGGGGACCCCGGGGTCTATCCAGTAGCGAACGCCTGCTAAGGGGATGCCGTCGTAGATGACTCCCGAGCCCGTTTCCGTCATGCCGTAACTGCACACAGCGTTGGGGGGCAGGAGCGCTGGGGCTGGTGCAGCACCCAAGAGGACGAGATCAAAATTTTCGAGATCTGCCTCTTCAAGCATGGCTGAAACCAGGGCGACATGACTACAAGACTGCGAAAATTCCGAAAGGGCTTTCCTCCTCGGGCCCGCGGAGACGCTTAAGGGAGTACCGGTGAGGATGGAGCGCGTCACTACGGCGAGGCCACCAATGTGATTGAGCGGCAAGCAGGCCAGCCAACGATGGCGCGAGGGATCGATACCAAGCGCTTGGCTGCTCATCTTGGCTGAGGATTGAATCGCCTCATGAGAGAGGACTGCCGCTTTGGGATCCGCGCTTGAGCCTGAAGTTGCCACGACCAAGGCGCTGCCGTCTTCGACTCGGGCTCCGGCGTCAAGGATCTCTTCAGAACCGTCTGCAAAGATGACGCTGGTGGGGGAGAGAACAGTTCTTGACCGTCTCCGTGCCTCAGGCTCGAGGCGCTGGTCGAGTACGCAGGCTGCATCGCCTCTATCCCAAACGGCCTTGAGCGCTGCGGGGAATTGATCATCCCAGGGCAGGTCGAGGGCGACGAGCTTGGACACGTCATTATCGTAGGGCTCACAGGACTGCAAGACTGAGCCTTGCTGCCTATGGGTCCGGATGGACACAGGTAAGCAGAGTCATCACCTGTCAGCATGGCTAGCAAGCGCAATGAGCAAAAGGCAAGGTAGGAAAAGCATGGAGATCACCCGTACACCGGATGAACGTTTTATCGGCTTGCCCGATTTTGCCTTTGAGGCTCACTATGCCGAAATCCCATCGGGGGACGGTGGCCTGTTGCGGGTTCATTATCTCGATGAAGGCCCCAGCGATGCTGCGCCAATTCTGCTCATGCAAGATCGGAAGAGCACACGTCTGAACTCCAGTCACCTGAAGCTA
>CAZTQJ010000001.1:0-40617 GCA_964615615.1 uncultured Acidimicrobiaceae bacterium | reverse complement strand
GGCGACCCTCCGCAATAAGCCAGTCCAATCCCTCAGGGTTAATGACGTAGATATCTGCATCTTGTTTCACCAAGGCGTTTTTGTCTTTGCCATGAAGCACCTTCACCCGCAGACCATTGAAGTCAAGCCATTTCCTGGCCTCGTTCGGCCAGACTCCGTAGCATACCCTCAGGGGTGCTATCACTAGCACTCGCTTCAAGAGTTTCTGGGCCTTCAAGATCTTTACGGCACCGAGGACAATGGATGTCTTGCCCAGGCCGGGATCCAGGAACAGGCCAGCCGCCGCATGGGACAGCAGGAACTTGATTGCGTTCTGCTGATACTGATGCGGCGTCCAGGCGATGCTGGATAGCTGCTTTAGCGAGTAGTTTGTTGTCATGAACTTCTACCTCATATCCGGCGTCGCGGAGTTGTTCGTGCGTTAAGAGCTGGAGTGGGGTGCATCTACCCCCAGGTGCCTTGAATTCTATGAAGAATGGCCTGCCGCCTGGGATCCAGAAGCACCTGTCAGGATAGCCCCGACTTCCCATCCCGTTCATCTTGCTCACTAGCATGAACTTCCTGGCCCACGCTACCACCGGACCCTCGATCTGCTTTTCCAGAACCATCAGCCACTCCTAAGATCTTGAAGAGTTCACGCTCCCAGCGTCCCCACCATCTGAGCGGTTTAGGGGCTTGCTGGACAGTTACGGTTTGCGCTTGCGCGGGAAGATACGCCACATGGATGCGGCAAAACAGACAAGGGTGAAGACGAAAATAAGGGCTGCTGTCCCGTTGCTCATGGCTTCCTCCAGTGGTTCCCAATTAAGGACAGTTACAGACGGGCTTTGCCAGTGAAAATCCAGGCAAATGGGAAAATCAGCAGACTAAGAAGGCGACCAAGGGCAGAACTGTCCCAGGCGGCGATAAATTGGATGTGGTATGGGCTTCTTTTCATGGGGTCAGACTCCTGGACAGATGCGCTACTTGCGCGGGTGAAGGGTGGGATAGGCGCGGTGCCTGAACTCGGTCAACTGCTCGGGCGTCATCACCTCGCAAGCGATCTCCAGTTCTCGGCCCTGGTCATCGAATGCTTGCCCAAGCTTTTCGTTGCTCTCGTTCTCGCGCCGGGCGGCATCAATTACGGGTTGCCAGTAGGAGGCTCGGACGCCCCGGCATAGCTCGACTTCGGCTTCGTTGATGAGTCGGTAAACTTGGGTGCTCATGGGACTCCTGGACATTATTCAGGGGGTGGGTTTGAACACGTGTTACGGTTTGATGTGTCTGCTCGGCAGAATCTGGGGACGCATCATACGGGAGCAACCCCAGCACCCATCATTTCAATTGCAGCTTGGTTCGCAGCTTCATCAAAACTCACAGGGTCCGCCATTCGCTTTTCGGTAGTGGCACCATCGGCAACCGTAGTTCGGCTTAGGAGCGAATTCCTCGTCATTGAGCATGGGGCGCACCTTGTCTTCCCATTCCAGTTTTAGGAATGGCACATCCTCACGGACAAACTTGCTGGCGAGGTTCGGCTTGCCCTGGTCCAGATACCAGATCTGGGCGTCGATTTCGTCCACATGCTCCAGCATGATGAAGGTGGTCAGTGCCTCGATACTGAGCTGATCCTTGTGCTTGTCATACCTCTTGCCAGTCTTGTGGTCCACCACGACGCAGGGGGCTTTCTTGGGCTGGAATATCAAGTCGGTCTTAATGCGGAGCCATGCGTCTTTCGCGAACCAGCCGGTCGGCTCCCATGACTCAGTGAAGGCCCACTCTTTTTCTACGATGGGCTTGGATTTCCGGGCCAGCTTGAATTCCTCGGCGTAGAGTTTCAGGCAGTCGTGGGGCTTCTGCGTTCGGCCAGGGGCCAGGACATAGTCCTCAGCCATCTTGTGAATGGCCGTTCCTCGGTCCATGGCAGGCGACCCTGGCTCAACCATCTTGTCGATATAGCGAAACTTGATTTTGGCGGGGCAGTCCGAATAAGTGGACCACCGTGAAAACGACCATTGAGTGATAAGCCCCATGCTACCTCCGGACTACTACGATTGTCATATCATCTTCTGCTTTACCGTGTTCAGATTTCAAGGTTTGCCGGAGCAGGAGTGTGGGTAAGTCGCTGAATTGCTTGGACTCTCGCTTGGCCTTCTTAAGTGATAGGCGGTCAAAGCCCCTCCAGGCACCATCGGTAGCGAAAATCAGGTATTCGTTCTGTAGAAGTTTCGTGTGTATGGGGGAGCAGGCACATTCGCCGCTCCCGATGAGTTCTTTGGTATCGCTACCTACCGAGGTGAGATACTGATCGGCGTCCTTAACATGAAAGCACCGAGAATCACCAACTTGGACGCCATAGACGCCCTCCCCAATGACTGTCGCCGCTACTAGGGTCGTCTGCCTACCTCCAGCGAGGTAGGTGTCCAGTGCCTTCGCGATGCCCTCCCATGTCGGGTAATACTTCAGCACCTGGGTCTCAGTATTGCGGACCATTTTCGTGAGCGCAGAAAGGGCTCGCGGGGCGGCTCCATAGGCGCAGCCCGATCCGTCGGCCATAGCGACCACGAGAACAGGGTCACGAACAATCGTGAATGCGTCCTCATTCTGGTAGCTATCAGCTTTCTTTCGGGTTGCGCCGTAGGCTTGCATCACTTCTCCGTGTAGGACTTCAGTGCGCCCCAGTTCTTGCCAATCTTGCCATCGGACAGCAGGGGAACATCCAGTTGCACTGAATTCATGGCCTGCTTGAGCAGGGCCATTTCCTCGTCGGCATGCTCGGGTGCTACGCTAATATTGATTTCGTCATGGACGGTGCTGAGGAACCGGCCATGCTTTCGCACCTTGCTGTAATTGATGAGGGCTTGCTTGGTGACGTCCGCCGCACTTCCTTGAATCAAGTAGTTCAGCAGTTTGTATTCGAAGCTGACTAGGCGGGTGCCAATCATCTTTGGTGCTTCGGTAAAGTAGGCTCGTCCGCCCCAGGTGGTGATGTGGTCCCCAGTGGAGCCAATTTGCTTCACCAGCTTCTCCAGGGCCGCTAGTCCGGGGATGGCCTTGCGTTGGGCGTTCTTGATGGTCTTAGCCATCGCTAGGTCGGCGTGGATGCCAATGGCAAGTTTCGCCAGCCCCATCCCATAGATCATGCCGAAGTTCAGGATTTTGACAGCGCGGCGCTCCAGATCCAACCCACAAATACGCTTGATTTCTGTTTGGACGAAGGTATGGACATCAAGGGTCGGGTCTGCATTATAGGCAGCACACAGAGAAGCATCCTCGAAGTGCGCCAGGATTCTAAGTTCCTGCTGATTGTAATCACGATGCAGAAGGACTTGACCCGGATCAGGTAGGATGTAGCGGCGCATATTCGGTAACTCCGGAACACCCAAGAATTCAGGATGCGTATAACCGTCGTCTTTATCCGAAAATGACTTGGGGATGTTCTGAAAATTTGGATTGGAGGACATACGCCCAGTTCTCGCGCCCTTGCTATCCTTGCCTGAACCCATCGTCCGCACTTGGTTCCAGTTGGTGAAAATCTTGCCATCGTTGGCCTCCGCGACCATCAGCCAAGGCCGGATGAAAGTGGACAGGCAGGTTGCCAGCCGATTCCGGTAGCCGAGGGCTTGGGAGACCTGCTGGTCATCGAACATGTCAGGGGTCAGATTCTGCTTGCTGACGCTGTCCCGGCCACCGGGGGTCTGGGCAAAGTTCTTGACTACACCTGAGGTCTTGAGTGCCGCCGCAAGTTCGGGGTCGCTGTCAATATTAAGTTCTGCCACGCCCAGACGCTCACGAAGGTAAGCATCGCACTTCGCCGAAGCCGCCTCATAATCTCGGAGGTCTCGTCGTAATTCCTTGAGATCCACGCGAATACCGTTGCGTTCGTTTTCCATAAGAAATGGAAGTAACTCCCGTTCCCGGTCGTAAGCCGGGACCATGCCACGCTCGGCGACCTCAGCGTAAAGCCTGTCAAAGAGCAGTCGGGTGCGGACCACATCGCCGATGGCATAGTCGCCAACCAACTTCCCGGGGGCTTTGGAGATCCACGCGCCCCAGGAGCGTTCGCTCAACTTCGTGCCTTCTGGGAGCAGGTGGGCATTGGCGAATATCCACTCCTTGACAGCATCACGTTCGACGGCTGGCATGTCAAGGAGTTCTGCCGCCGCAGGCTTCAGGGCCAGGGTCGCCGCATGGGGGTCGCGCAGGAACAGCAGGAACATGGTGTCGTGGACACGGTCCCAGGTGATGTCGCCGCATCCCATGTGGGTCTGGGCCACATCCACATCAAACTTGGCATTGTGGAAGAGCAGGGGTTTGGTTCCGTTCCAGGCCTTGAGGAGAACAGCCTTGGCTTCCTCAAAAGTGCAGTTGTTCCCAGTGGGGTGACCCCAGGCATAGTATCGGGCCTTCGTTGCTACGGACGCCAGGATGCTGAACCCAACTGGGACGGGCGGGTATTTCGGTCGGGTTTCTATGCTCTCTGTTTCGAAATCAATCGTTATTGGGCTTGGAACGCGCATAGCGACTCCTTTTACACGGCACACAAGTCCGCTGTGAATAGCCTCTTCCAGATTCTATAGTGTATGAGCCCCCACATTTCTTACAGAAAGCTCTTGCGCCGTGGTGCAGACTTCCTGGGGCGTGTAGATTTTCAAGCCTAGTTACTGGTCGGAGATGCTCAGGGTTTACGCAGTTACGAATTCTACAGGTGTGGTCTAAATCAAACTCTTTGGGAACCGGGCCATTCGCTTGTTCGTAGGCCCAGCGGTGAGCTTGCATCATTCTACTATTAAAGCAAAACTGACCGTAACCATCACGAATACCGCCAGTCCATAGATGGCACCCAGTTATCGGGCAGTATGCTATCTTGGATTCAAACCTTTCTATGGGTATGCTCACAGGCTTCCCTTCAAATACTCTTTTAACTCCCGTGTTGCTCGGAGTTTGTTGGCTCTCCCGAAGATTCGGGCTATGAACAAGCGACGTCGTGCGGTGCTGTGCTCTAGTTTAAGAAGTTCCCACAGCTCCTTCTCGCTTAGATGCAAAATCTGGCGGTCAAGTGTCCGCCAAGAGCGCAGGGTTTCGTCATTGGGCATATTGCACCTTTATAGAGGAACGCCACAAGCTCCAGGACACGCCTGAAACCTGTGGCGCATGGTTGGGCTACCGGCGGCCCTTCACCTTGCTTGCTGAGGCAGTCGAGGGGGCGGGAGTGGCCTCGCTGTAAGTGTAGGCAACCTGCAAGCTGGCCTGGATGCTGTCGACTCGGGCCTTGAGAGCTCCCAACTGCTCGCCGTCCTTGATGCTGTCCACGAAGGCGAAGGAAACCTCCACCTGCTTCTTGAGGTGCGGGGCGCAGGAGATGCTGGTGATCGCGGCCCACAGGGGACGGTGCGCGACGTCAGCGACACGCTTCGTGTGCGTGGAGAAGTTCGTCACGCTAGTGGGCGGGATCTTGGCAAAGGCCAGCTCGGCCCCGACCACATCGCTCAGCTGGTCCGCCGCAATCACGGCCAGCTTCCGGATGTTCCGGCACTTCTTGCCCTTGCCATTGTCGGCCGACCCGAAGGCGTTCCACTTGCAAGTCGCGCACTTCGCCGACTGGGGATCCTTGGCACCCTCATGGGGCTCCATGGTGCTGGCGTCGTTGCCGAAGGCGAAGCAGGCGGGGCTGACCGGGTTGTCAGCGTCAAACGGCTGGTCGTAGTAGGCGTTCTCGTGGACATCGCCCAGCACGATGACGTCCAGCTTGTTGCCGGGGATTGCGCTACCGCCGAAGGAGAGCATGCCGCTCTTGAAGCTGAGGAACGAGCCTCCGCCCACGGATTCCTTGGCAGACGCTTCGCTGGCAAACTTCGCCAGATCCTCGTCCCACTTGTTGAGCCCAGCGGATGCCGGTGCTTTGGTGAAGGTCTTGACCATGATGTAACTCCAACTTGAACAGTGCCGGGGATACCGCCCCGGCTCGGTCTTGCCTAGACCTTGGTAACCGAGATGGTGTGGACACGGATGTGGCCGATACCAGGGATTTCTTCGCCGTTCTCCCAGCGAGCCTTGACAGCAGGGGCCGACAGCCGCTTCTGAATCAAGTCCCACGCCTTCTTCTTGGAGATATACTTCCAGGTGGCCTCCCAGTCCTCAGGCGTGGGCTCCTCCTTCTCCACCAGGGAGCAGTTCGCCAGCTTCCCGGCGGTCCCGGTGGCGTCGCCGTTCAGGAAGGTTTCGATGAGGTGGGCGCGAATGGCCTTCTCCCGGGTTTCCAACTCATCCACCTGTTTCTGCAGGGCGAGTCGGGCAATTCGTGTAGAATAGAGCAGGTCGGCGCACAAGGGCAGCGAACTTGGAACTTGAAACGGTTTAACTTCTTTGGGCACGATGGCCTCCTTGAAAAGCCCCACGGGGGCATAGTTAAGTGTAAGGCTAGAATGGCTCTTTGTAAAGCCTAAATTACATCTTCTGGAGCCCTAAATCCTTTGAAGGTCGGGAACCGGGGTGCGGCGAGGTTCCCCATCGGGAAATACTTGTAGACGATCAGCTTGCCCAAGAGGTTCTCGCGATCCTGCCAATACTGCCATCGTTGGGCATCGTCGAATCCTGTGCCGACGTCAAACACTTCTCCACTCTTTAGGTCGCGGACCTTGAGTGCGCCCAACTTCCCAGTCAGTTGCTTGTTCGCCTTGTGCGAGCTTCGCTTGGTCTGACCGAGCTCGCCCACGGTGGCCTCGTTCGCGTTGTGCAGGAGTTCCTGGAAGCCTATGACCTCGGCCTCGCTGTCTGCGAACTGCTTGACCTTGAGAAGCCAGCCTTCATTCGCCGTAGACCTCCCTTGCTTGTAAGGACCAGCAAGGCTACGAAGCATGATACCCTCGTAGCCTTTCGCGAGGCAAGCCGCCTCATACTCAAGGAGTTGGTCCTTATCCGCAAGGTAAACGTGCGCGACGAGGCTAATATTCTCCCCAAGGTGGCAGAACCGTGTTTTCCTAAGCCGGTCTTTGAGGGCGTTATACCGGGGAGCGTACCCCAGATGGCTGGGCAGGCTAAAATCATCGAATACATGGTAGGTCACCTCAGGGAAGTCATACTTGGACATGACGCCAGACATCGTCTTGCGGTAGGCATCGGGAGCGTGGGCAGGGCCGACAATTAGCTCCCCATCCAGGCCATTGAGCTCGGCCATGCCGAACAGGTCTTGGACATGACCATTGGGGATGAGTAGCAGTTTGCGGCTGAACACCTGTCCCTCGATGATTACGGCCCGGATGCCGTCCAGCTTGGGGCTTGCCATCATGGGGAACCTCAGGTTGTTGAGGTCCGCTCTGCCTGCGAGCATTGGCTTCATTCTTGCTCCTTTTCAACGACGATGCGTTCGAATCCTAACTGATTGAGAATACTATCGGGAACCTTCTTGTCGCCACTCAGCATCATACTGATAAATGGCCCCGAGACACCAAGCTGCTCGCCCAGAGCCTTCTGCGAGCCGGCCTCCTCTACAGCTTTCTGTAGTGCTTCAAGAACAGCGTTCATGGAATCCAGCTCCTTTACAAGTGGTGCATAAGAAGAACGTGCCGCCCCGAAACCCTCGCTGCTGCCAGCGCATCCCGAGACCTTTGCAACTCGGGCATTGATCCTGTGTTAACTCAAGCCACTGAACATAGGCGGCACGGTTCGCAGGGTCTTTCAGTGCGTTGTAGGCATCAACTACTTCTTGGTAGGAGGTAGGGTCGCCGCCAATATCAGGATGGCACTCCCGGCTAACATCGCGGAAAGCGACGGCAAGCTGGTCTTGAGTGACGGAGGGCGTTACTCCGAGGACGCAGAAGAGGTTTTCGGCCATATCAGTCCCCTCTCTTTGGTGTAGAGTTGGCCGAGTTGCAGGCCGGTCATGTTGAGATCGTTAAATGGCCGGATCATCCAAAGTCGTTGGCCGCCAATAGAGGTCTGGCAGGGCTGGCCCTTGTAGACTCGCTCGAACCCTGCTCGGGCTAACTCGCGCGAGAGGCCGTTTACAGTGACCTTCCCAGTTTGGCGGGTATCGTAGAGAGCGTGGAGCTCGCTGGCTGTCCAGAGTTTATACGGGAGCACCTTTTCGCCGAGCCGTAGCACGACCTCTGGCGTGTCCCGGAGCATGGCGATCCATGTGCCGAGGTCACTACGTCCGCTGTCAATCATTGTCTGCTTGGCCTCGGTCATAGGGGCAGGGGCTTGGTGATTGAAGTCCCCCATGTCTAAGTTGAGTAGTCGATGAAACAGCGCATGGGGGCCGGACCCATTCATCCACTTGTTATACTTTTCGTAGAAACTATCGGGCATTGGCCTCTGCTTGACCTCGTGGATAAAGAACCGGCGGTCGGCATCCTCAAGGAAGAAGGCATCGGGATGGTTGCTTGTGAAGAGGTAGTTTATGCAGTCGGGAATCGTGTAGCTGGGGATATACTTGACATTCAGCCGCAACTGCTTCTGGGTAATCATGGACTTCATGCGGTCGGCACTGGCTCGCTTGTCACCGCCAGTGATTTCGTCGCCCAGTACGAACTGCTTGTTCTCGGCCCACTCGTTGAAGCTGGCACTGAGTTCTTTGTCTTGAATCTCAGCCGCATTCTCGCCGTAGATCTTGAACATCGTGTAGCCCAGCGTTGACTTCCCGGTCCCATGAACGCGGCCCCATATCAGGACACTCGTTGCCATCTTGGTCCCAGGGTGCTGGAGAGGGTAGGCCAGCCATCGTTCAAACCATAGCCGCTCGGCATCGGTCGGGAATATGTAGGAAAGGAGTGCCTGCCAGGGCTTGATGTCGCCCTCACTAGGAGTGCAACCCCAGCCCCTCCAGATGTTTAGCTCGCCCTGGTCCGTTATTCGTGCGAGACCAGGTTTGTAGGTCACCTTCTCTACCGTTGCGCGACTCGGCCATTTGAGCCATTCTTGGGCGGCGGAACGCTCAACCATCTTCGTGCCATTTGTCGTGATAACTTCCTCAAAATACCTGCGAGTCGCAAACGCATGGTCCGTGAAGGCACGAGGAGCCAGACGCTGCAAATTATCAAGTCGCAGAACCAAGCCCGGATTGTTGACATAGATTACCTCCTCGTTGAGGGCATGAAGCTCTTGCCCAGCCTTCCATGGAACTGCTCGCTCAATGATGCGCTTGAACTCCTCCAGGCCCTCGGACACAATGAAGTCGTCCAGACCAGTCTTACGTGGAGGGCATAGGGATGGTAGCCGTGCAATCATTGGTATAGCACCGAGGCCCAGGAGCTCCCGGGCCAGGGCATTCTCAGCCTGGATTACCATGTGGTTGCTAGAGGCGTCGGAATCATAGCAAATGTAGACCATCCGCTGGGTCCAGGTGACCTGCGAGAACTGGGGTAGCATTACCATGTGCTGGGCCGCCGACCGAAAGCACCAGACCCCTCCCAGGCCCAGCGTGGGTATCCCTACGGCACAGGCACAGGCGGCTTTTAACTCGCCCTCGGTAATAACAATCGGGATGGTGGCGTCAGCTATCACTTTGCCCCAGTTGATAATCGGCGGTATGTAGATCTCATTGACCGACTTCTTGGGCTGGAGGTAGCGGACATCTTTCTTGTCGGTGAGTGCGGCGAACCCTTCGTTGGTGCGCTCCAGAAACCGAAACCTCCAGAACGCAGTCTGGAGGCCTTGGAAGTCATGGTAGGGAATCTTGAAGCCAGCCTTCTGGATGGGGAGGCCCAGGCTACCGACCTCTTCTGCGAGGTAGGCTTTGAAGGACAGCCGCTTTGCGAGGTCAGGCGGTAGCCCAGACTCAGCGGCTTTGTCCAACATCGCATTGTGGACATCAGGGAGAAGCTTGAAGGTGCTACTCATTGATGGTCCCGTTCCAGAATTTAAAGAATTGCTTACTGCGCCAGATCCAGAGTGCTTTGGGGTAGTTCACCTCGCTCCATAGGAGCGTTTGTGCTTGGCGGCTCAGCCGCATAGAGTGGACTTTGGCGGCGTCGGCTTTGCGGTAGATTTCCTGAAGCCACTCAGTGTTGGACTGTTCGGACATGGTTGAGCTCCTTGATCATCTTTTCCATCTTTTGCCGATGCTCGGACTGCTGCTTGTTGAAGGCCTCTTCGGCCTCGTGCATGGCATGAGCGTGTTGGAACATCCCAACGATGGGCAGGGCAAACATCGCCAGGATCATGACCTTGACGAGGAAGAGGAACACCTTGGCGGCTCGGGGCATGGGCTCGTCCATCACCGACCTCGCATGGCAACGGCTGTCAGGGCAGTCAGCCAGTCGGCTTTCACCATCGGGCCCATCTTGCACAGGCGCATGGAGAAGGCGGCAACGAGCACTTCCTTCAGGTCGCCGCGGACCTCGCTGATAGTCTCGGCGACGCTGAGTAGGTTGGCAGCAGAGAAGGAGGCGTCCTTGACAGCGGCGAACAGGTCGTCTGCTGACTTCCTCGCTTCATCTTGTAGAAGAGCAGTCATGGCGGCATTCATGTGGGGCTCCTTGGTGGTGTAACTTAATGGTAACATCGTTTACTTCAGGCGACTAGGTCTATGTTTAATCCCTGTGGCCCAGCGATACCTCTGCTGATAGCGGCAAATTTCTGGCTTCATGTAGCCATTTTCATGACCTGTCTGCTGATCCACGTCCAGGCGTGACTCAAGGTGCTCAACCTTTCGGATGAGCACCTTGATGGCGTATTCCAATGTCTGGAGATACTCCTTGTCGCGCATGTTAGCGGATCATGCCAGCGGCGAGGTCCCAGAGGCCTTCGTTGACCTTCAGGTTCATCTCCATCCCCTTGATGGCCTTCACAGGTTGCCAGCCGCCAGCCCGATGGGGAGCGTAGAAGCCGCCTTTCATGAGGTTCTCCTGCACGACGTTCAGCGTCTTCCATAGGTTCTGGGGCGTGTCCTCTAGCCGACGGGCGTTCAACACGAGGTCGGGCGTTATGGGGGAGTCCTGGCCGAAGCGGAGCTCGATAGCCTGCCGTGCGAACTGCTCACGCTCGTTGGGCGTCATCCCGATGGCCTCCATTATATTGACCTGATGGATCAAGAGGGGGAGCTTGTCGGCGACCTCCATGCTGGCGTCGATCACTTGCCGGAGGCTCGTGCCCATGTGGACGACCTTGATGCCGGGGAACTCTTTGGAGCACACGATCAGGCCGTTGGAGCAGATGAACTCGAAAATGCCGCCCTTGAACTGGTAGGTGCAGGTTCCGTCATGGGCGTTGACCATGAGGAGCTCGGCAGTTCGGTCACCGATCTTGAGCATCTGATCTTGGTTCCGATAGCGAACCATGTGCTTCTGGAACCCCTTGCGATAAGGGGACTTGGTCTTTGTGGTCACGACGCTGGAGACGCCCCAGCCACGCTCCATGAGGGCCGCACTGATGACCTCGGTGGGGAGGAAGGTGTAGGCATCGCTGGTTGTGACCTCACAGCGATGGGCGGCCCTTTCGGGAGGGGCCAGGTTGACGATTTCTACTTCGTTGAACATGATGTGCTCCTGTGGGTGGGCGTGATTGCCCTGGTGGAAATTGAAAACGGTTCTCGCGTCTTGCTGATTTACTCGCAGTCGAAGATCTCGCCTAGGGCCAGATTCGCAGGGCGCAAAAGTGGATATCGGGCCAGTAGGGCCACCATGTCACTCGCTTCGCCAATGGTAAGGGTCTCCAGATCTTGCATGGTAGGACCCCATCCGGCGTTCATGGCATCATGCAGCGAGTCCTTGATCGCTGTGACCTGAGCGTCCGTGTAGGTAAGTGGGCCGCTATCGTTGGTGAGTATGGCTAGGCACAGGCTGGTGAGCTCATGAACTTCGAGTGGGATGAGCATTATATCAATCCTTTATGATCATTGCAGGTTGTTTGGAAGATTTCTGGGCAGTTAAGTGTGTAGATCAAGATTTCGCCGCACCAGTTGCAGCAATGTTGAATTTGGATCCAGCGCAAGGGGCAGACATACGATTCAATGTGTTTGTGGCCATTAGGAATCAGCACAGGCCCTTTACCAAGATCGGTGAGTTCAACCTTGCTGATCACAACACGCTTGGGTTTGCGGATTTCACCGCTGTGAGCCTTGCCCACGCTACGAAGCGTGACCATGTTGCCGCTGATGGCGATGATCTCCTTGATGAAGCCATCGCTGTAGGCACGCACAAGAAGGCCGACTTCAATGCTGGTGGGGGTGAACTTACGCAGGCGAACTGACATTAGAGCACCTCACGGTTACAATACATACTGTGATCGCCCTGATCAAGGACCATGTCCTGATCAATGGCGGGGCTGGCAGGCACAAGCACGATCTCATACTCGCCGCCAGTGTTAAAGATCTGGGTGATGTGGTAGGCTTGCCCAGGCTCAGCCAGGATTACCACTGGCGCATGGGAGGGATCAGGCACAGTTTGCAGGATGGAAATGAGTTCCGCGACGGTCATTAGAAACCTCCCAGTAAATACTGCAAAGCCTGTGATCCCCAGCTACCAACTTCAGCAAACCTGTGGCGCATGGGGGCGATGAACCAGTTACGGTTAGAATAGAACTTGCGGGTGTTGACGCAACGAGCAACCATGCCTCTAGTGATGAACATTACAGCACCACTATAATACTGGTAGCCGCCAGCCGCAGGGAATTAGGAATGCGACCTATGCGAACGTAAGTATTGGTAAGGATCCACCGGGCATTGGTGCGAACTAGCACCCCATTGGTGGTGTTCAGGGAACTGAAACTTCTAAACAAGTTAGGCATGATAGCCTCCGTGGTAGGGGTAATACCCTATACCTTAAAGGTTACAATCATGGGGCATCTAACGCAAGGGTTAAGTTACGGTTGATAGCAAATAGTTTGCGGCAAGCCTAGGGGATCACTCTCGCGCTCGCGTGAAATCGCCGGGCCAATTTTCAAAACGATCCTCGCGTCTTGGAGTTTTCTTCGTAGGCCATACGGAAATAGCGATGTGGGAAGGCCCAGGTGAATCCTCGCGGTTTTAGGCAACGAAAATTGTTTTTACAATATTGCGGTTTGCAAGTATGGGTGCAGGCATTGGTGCAAGTATGCATAGGTATGCATATGGGTGTTTATGGGTGCAAGCACAAAAAAGCCCGGCTGTGTAGCCGGGCTTTTGGTGTTAGGCGGTAATGGGTGCAAGGCTAATAAACTTGCGCTGGGTGTCCCAGGCAAGGTCGGCGCTGTAACCACCTGCCGCAATAAAAGCATGGGTAGTGGTGCAGGTTTTATACAGCTCGTAACGGGCTTGGCTTTTGCCACGTTTGGGATTTACCGTTACCAGTAGGGTAATGGCTTGGTTTGCCACCTTAGGCACCTTAGGGGTGCTGGGCGTGGTGCTGGGCGTGGTAGCTTGCTTGGGCATGTTAGCCCCTTATAGTGGTGCGGCATTGTGGCCGCAAGTTGTAACAATGCGGTATTGCATTGTTACGGTAAAAAGGTTTTATGCGCTATGGGTTTGGCAAAGACCGGCACTACTTATTACCTAAAGGTTAAGCCATTGGGCGGCGCTGTGCAAGCCCTAATTTCAAAATACTTTTATTATTTTGTCTGTATAAAAATTAGGCGCATTGTTACTGTGCAGGGTAACAATGCCCATTGTTACTGCAAACTGTGTTTATGGGGTGCGTTGTTTACCCTTGGGTAGCCTATGGGGTGCAAACCTTAGCACAATGCACTAAGGTTTGCAAGTGTATTGTTTGCAGTAACATTTTGCTAAGTGCATTGTTTGCAGCACCAAGTAAATAACAGTTTATTTTGGGCTTAGGCTTGGTAATGCTGCAAACAATGCACTTAAACACATTTACAGTTTTACACTGTTTAAAACCATATACTATATATTGTTACCCTATATATTATTATTTATTATTATTATTTAAAAGTAGTGTAAACTGTAATACTGTTATATGCGTTACTAAGTGCATTGTTTACAGCGGCTTGCATATGCTCCCCCATTTAACAGTGGTAAATTATGCATTGTTTTCGTAGCTAGTGTTAATGCTAAGTGCTGGCATGGCATGGCTTAGTGTTAAGTGCATACTTTTTAGTCATGCATAATTTGCCCGTTCCCTGCATAAACGGTCCGCCGTGGCATATTGCAACGTCTTCTATGCACCGGGTCATGCACTTCTTGCCTCGTGTCGTAGCACGTCACTCAGTGGTCGTAGTTCGTCACTCAATGGTCGTTCTGCGTCACCCGGCAATCTTCGCCCGGCAATCTTCGCCCTCCGGGGCCACCCCTTGCGGCGTCGGCGGTCAGCGTCGCCTCCCTCGTCACAGTGGCCGCCGAATCAATGTTCATGTAAGTCACGAATTACACTAAATCACCACTTGCATCTGGATTCATTCGAGCGTATACTAGGGGCTCGGAGTTCATATGGCAGATCTCAGCGCACGAACCGGCCTAGGAGCGAGGGGCAAGGGAGCGACGGGCCGATGGGCCGAGGAGTCACGAAAGCGAGCCAGAGATGGCGGTGAGCTCCCCCATGAGTTCCTTCTGCGTGTGGCGCGAGGTGAGGGCATTGATCTGGTCGAGGAGCGAGAGGATGGTTCCCTCCGTGAGCGAGTCTACTACCCGAACTTCACTGATCGGGTGGAGTGTGCGACTGCGTGTGCGAACTACTTCGCCCCGAAGCTCACCGCTCAGCAGGTAGAGAATATCGACGGAGCCGAGGAGCTCAGCGACGAAGATATCGCTCGCCAACTCGAAGCACTGATGTCGGGGAAGTGATGGTGAAGCCCATCACCATCAAGACTCCTAAGCCCAGGGCGAAGAGTAGCCGGAAGAAGGCTCCTCCCAAGCCGACGGATGAGTCGTTCGTTGATGATGTGGTCTTCCTGAGCGACGATCCAGCTGTCAGGAACCTGAAGGTGACGCCCGAGGCGCAGGTCGAGCTCTCCCGTGAGCAGAAGATTCAGCAGATTACGCTCCTTCGTGAGCAGGCCAGCCGGAAGCGGCGAAACAAGATCCGGACGTTCTACCCGGACACTGGGCCGCTGCGACGAGAACTCTACGTGAAGCACATGAAGTTCTTCGCCGCTGGGGCGAGACATCGTCAGCGGCTGATGCTGGCAGCGAACCGAGTCGGCAAGACAGAGGGAGTCGGGCTCTATGAGCTCACCCTCCACCTCACGGGTGACTATCCGGACTGGTGGGTCGGGCGGAAGTTCCACAAGCCGATTAAGGCATGGGCCTGCGCTGTCAGTCAGCAGAAGGTCAGAGAAATTCTGCAGGACAAGATCCTCGGGCCTGTGGGTCACTGGGGCGAGGGCCTGATACCGCACGATAAGATCGTCAAGGTCACTGCCGCTGGCGGTGTCGCCGACTCAGTCTCTATCATATATGTCGCCTCCCGCTGGGGCGGGGTCAGTCAGCTAGAATTCAAGTCCTACGAGCAGGGGCGGAAAGCGTTCGAGGGGACCGAGCAGGACGTGATCCTAGAGGACGAGGAGCCGCCACTCGCGATCCATACCGAGTGTCTCATCCGAACGATGACGAACGATGGGATCATGCTCCTGACCTTCACGCCCCTCCAAGGCATGAGCGAGGTGGTGCTAGACTTCCTCCCAGGAGGCCGGCTCAAGGACGACATGGCGATCGACGATCCGAGTGCGCCGAACTCATCGAAGTATGTGGTGATGGCGACCTGGGACGATGCGCCTCACCTGGACGACAAGGTGAAGGCCGAGCTCTGGGAGTCGATCCCCCCATTTCAGCGGGACGCTCGTTCGAAGGGGATTCCTCAGCTCGGTAGTGGTGCCATCTACCCTGTCCTCGAGAGCGAGATTACCTGCGCCGACTTTGAGATTCCTGAGCACTGGCCCCGAGCGTTCGCCCTGGACGTCGGGTGGAATAAGACCGCCGCTGTCTGGGGAGCATGGGACCTGGAGACTGGGACGCTCTACCTCTATAGCGAGTATTATCGCTCCCAGGCCGAGCCGATCATCCATGTGCAGGGCATCCACGCCCGAGGTAAGTGGATCCATGGTGTGATTGACCCTGCAAGCCGAGGTAAGAGTCAGGCCGATGGCGTCCAGTTGCTGTCCCTTTACGAGGACAACGGTCTGATTCTCCAACCTGCGGACAACGGTGTGGAGAGTGGGATCTACAAGGTCTGGCAGGGGCTCTCCACTGGTAAGATCAAGGTATGTTCCAGTATGCAGAACTGGTTCACTGAGTTCCGGATGTATCGACGCGATGACAAGGGCAAGGTCGTTAAGGACTTTGATCACTTGATGGACTGCACCCGCTATCTAGTGGCGAGTGGCAGGGAAGTCGCACGGACAGGTCTGTTGAAGAAGGACGCCAAGAACCCAGAGTATGTCACTTATTCCTTTGAAACTACGGGGTGGATGAATGCCTAAGCGCGACGATACCGAGTTCCTGAATGTTGCTCGTGCTCGATGGACTATGGCGTCCGACGAGGAAGCCGAGAATCGGAAGAAGGCCCTGGACGACCTGAAGTTTCGGGCCGGGGAACAGTGGGAAGTGAACATCAAGTCCGACCGTGACCTCGACAAGCGGCCCTGTCTGACGATCAACCAGTTGCCGCAGTTCATCAGGCAGGTGACCAACGAGCAACGGCAGAATCGTGCCGCCGTCAATGTCTCCCCCACTGGCGACGGTGCCACGAAGGACACGGCGATGGTCTTCCAGGGCATGATCCGGCACATCGAGTATGACAGCGACGCCGACATCGCCTACGACACGGCTGGGCAGTCGGCCGTCACCTCCGGCCTGGGCTATCTACGCATCGTGACTGAGTTCGAGGACGTGAAGTCCTTTAACCAAGTCATCAAGTTCAAGCGGGTGCGGAACCCTTTCACCGTCTACATGGACCCGAGCAGTCAGTCTCCTGATGGGAGTGACTCCAATTGGTGCTTCGTAGCGGCCGACTACACGAAAGACGAGTATAAGCAGGAGTTCCCCAAGTCGAAGATGTCCCAGATCGTTGACTGGGAGTCGGTTGGCGACCAGCTTCCGGGATGGTGCGCCAAAGATGGCTGTCGGGTGATGGAGTATTTCTACAAGGAAACCGTCCAGAAGACCCTGATGCTCCTGACCGACGGTTCCTCTGGGTATGTGGAGGACTTGCCGGAAGGCCAGACTCCCCCGCCCAATGCCATCAAGATGAGGCGGACCGTTTCGGTGCCTCAGGTCAAGTGGTGCAAGATGAACGGCATCGAAGTCCTCGAGGAAACAGACTGGCCCGGGATTTGGATCCCCATCGTGCCTGTGCTGGGCGATGAGTTGGACGTCAATGGGAAGCGTGTGCTGGAGGGTATCGTCCGCCATGCCAAGGATCCGGCCCGGATGTATAACTACTGGGTGAGCGCAGAGACTGAGATGATCGCTCTGGCCCCGAAAGCCCCTTTCATCGGCGTGGCTGGGCAGTTCGAGGGCTACGAGGAGAAATGGACGCAGGCCAACCGGAAGAATCTGGCCTATCTGGAATACAATCCGAAGACTGTGGCTGGGAATCTGGCCCCGCCGCCTCAGCGCAATCAGTATGAGCCCCCCATCCAGGCCATCAACCATGCCCGGATGGCGAGCCGTGACGACCTCAAGGCTACCACTGGCATCTATGCCTCTAGCCTCGGCGAGCAGGGCAACGAGCAGACCGGCAGGGCGATTCTGGCTCGGCAACATCAGGGCCAGATCAGCAATTTTCACTACATCGACAACATGACTCGGGCCATTCGCCACGTCGGGCGGATTTTAGTGGACCTCATCCCGAAAATCTACGACACCAAGCGAATCGTCCGCATCATCGCCCCCGATGGGGGTCAGAAAATGGTGGAAATCAACGGCCAAGCTGGGCAGGCCCCTCCTGGGCAGACTCCAGTCAATGGAACCGACCCTATCACGAAGGTCGAGCGGATTTACGCTCTAGGAGTCGGGAAATACGATGTCGTCGTCGAGGCAGGGCCCTCCTACCACACCAAGCGAGAAGAAGCCCTGGCCTCAATGCTCCAATTGTCCCAGAATTACCCGAAACTCATGGAAGTTGCGGGTGATATCGTGGTTGGCAACATGGATTGGGAGGGTGCGCTCGAAATTTCCGAGCGGCTCAAGAAGACCCTACCTCCTGGCTACGCGAAGGACGAGCAGGGTGGCGAGGAAATGCCTCCTGAGGCCATCAAGAAGATCCAGGATATGCAGCTCATGATCGAGACACAGACCAAGGCTCTTCAACACGCCCTTGACGAGAACAAGGAGAAGGAAGAAGAACGTGAGAGCCGCGAGAAGATCGAATTCGCGAAACTCCGTAACGCCCTCCTGATTGAGACCATGAAGATCGACCAAAAGGACTCTCATGTCCTAGCGCAGAACGAGTTAAAGTGGATCGATATGCAGCTGCAGGCTAGTCAGTCCGAGGCCGACGCATCTGAAGCCTCCAGTGAAACAAAAAGCCCTCAAGAAGCGCAATCTACCCTTGCGCCAACTGCTCCACCGACCTACACTGATGCAAGCGTTCCGACTGGTCCGGGCTCCCCGGTTGGTCCACCGCCTCCTCAGTAACTTACCGGCGAGTTCACCGGGGTAATTCATGGAGAACTCCATGTCCGATCTTGAAATTTCCTCGACCACTGATTCCGATGAACAGGTGCTGAGTGCCGCAGGCATTGTGCCTCCTGAGAAGGAAGAAGCAGTTCCTCCCAAGGTAGAAGAACCGGCAGAGGAAGACGAAGAGGAAGTTCCCGCAATAAAGAAGAAGGGCGGCTTTCAGAAGCGCATCGACAAGCTGGTCACTCGCCAGCATGAACTTGAAGCCGAACTCGCGGCCCTGAAAACGCCCAAGACCGAGACGGCAGTAACAGAGGAGACGGCACCCGACCCCCTGTTCTTTGAATCGCAGGCTGACTACATCGCCGCACTCGTCAAGTTCGAAACTGCCAAGGCCAAGAAGGATGCAATCGCGGAACTTCGGGCCGAGACCGTCAAGGCAGTAGAGAAAGAAAAGGAAGAGGTTAAGACCTCTTCTTGGCAGGAACGAGTGCAGGCCGCTCACAAGACGCACCCTGACCTCGCCGAACTGCTAGAGCAAGACCTTCCAGTCAGCCCCATTGTGAACGACGTGCTGATTGAATCGGAAATTGGTGGCGAGCTCCTTTACTACCTCGCCTCCAACCCTGACGAACTTACAGAAATCTCCAAGAAAGGCCCTATCGCTGCCGCGAAAGCCCTTGGCCTTATTGAAGACCGGCTGATCAAGGCGGCAGAACCCAAAGACGAAATCCCGCAACTGAAGGTCACTCAAGCCAAGAAACCAATCTCGCCTGTCACGGGAGGTAAGGGTTCAGGGGGTCAGAAGTCCCCCGACGATATGGACCTGGATGAATACCGAGCGTGGCGAGCCAAACAATCCTGAAGGGGATCTAGATGTCCAATACTCTTCTTACTATCAGCACCATCACGCGCGAAGCGACGATGGTTCTGGAGAACAACCTCACTTTTGCCAAGGGCGCGAACCGTGACTACGACGACAAGTTCGCCGTCGCTGGGGCCAAGGTCGGCGATACCGTCAATGCCCGAAAGCCGCCCCGCTACATCGGCCGCTCCGGACAGACCCTGAAGATCGAGAACTCCGTGGAGACCAGCGTCCCTGTGGTCCTCACCACCCAGTTCGGCGTCGACATTCAGTTCTCCAGCAAGGACCTCCTGCTCAACATCGACGACTTCAGCAAGCGGTTCATCAAGCCTGCGATGGCCGTGGTCGCAAACAAGATTGACCGTGATGGCCTCCTGCTCTACCAGTCCGTCGCCAACACGACCGGAACCGGGGCGGCACTTACCGACCTCGATTACTTCCTCAAGGGCAAGGCTCTCCTCGCTGACAATGCCTGTCCTCAGGACGGCCAGCTCTCCACCGTCCTCAGCCCCTGGAGCGAAGCTTCCATGGTTCAGGGTCTGAAGGGCTTGTTCCACAGCTCCAGCCAGATCTCTGACCAGTATGAGCAGGGCAACATGGGCCTCGCCGCTGGGCAGAAGTTCAGCATGGATCAGAACGTCTACAATCACACCTACGGCGTTCAGGGCGGCTCCCCGGCCATTGATGGTGCGGCTGTCTCCGGTTCCAGCCTCGCTACCAAGGCTTGGACCTCTGCCGCCGCCGTTCGGCTCAACAAGGGCGACGTCTTCACCATCGCCAGTGTCTACGCCGTCAACCCCCAGACCCGCGAGACCACCGGCCATCTGCGCCAGTTCGTCGTGACCTCGCAGTTCAGCTCGCTGTCCGACGGCACCGGCTCCATCGCCGTGTATCCTCCTCTCACGGTCGCTGGCACTGGCGTCCAGACCCCCACGGTCAACGCTCTCCCGGCCGATGGTGCTCTGATCACCGTTCTTGGCACCACGGCTCAGGTGGTCGCCACTAACCTGATCTACCACCCCGCCGCCTTCACTCTCTGCTCCGCCGATCTGCCCCTCCCCGGTGGTGTGGACATGGCCGCCCGAGTGAGCTCCAAGAAAGTCGGCCTCTCGGTCCGCATGGTCCGGGCATACGACATCGTCAATGACATCTTCCCCTGCCGCCTCGATGTCCTCTACGGCTGGGCCGCTATCTACCCCGAACTGGCTTGCCGAGTTCAGGGAGCCTAGTCCTCAACCCCTCACGCCCCGGCTTCGGCCGGGGCATCTTTGGAGAATCAAATGGCTGACCCCAATATCGTCACTTCTAGCACCAAGGTCGTGTCGTCCAGCACCCCGGATGGCTACGTCCTCGGCCCCAACTCCACCGACCTCATCGGGTTCTACGGTCTCACGACTCCTGTCGCTCGCCGTGCCTCTGCTGTCCAGGTCGCTTTCGCCGACACCCTCACGGCCACGACTCCTTATGGGTTCTCCGACAAGGCCCACGGTGACTCGCTGATCGCCAAGGTCAATGAGATCATCGCCACCCTGACTGGCCTCGGTCTCTGGAAGGGCGGTGCTTAATGGCGACGCCAAAGGCACAGGCTGAGCCCGAGCCCAAGGCCATCGTCGTTCAGCATTTCCCAACTTGGAGGTATCACCCCGACTACGAACCGATCCTTGTCAACGATGAGCAGGAGCTCGAAGAACTGGATGGGTGGTATTCCAACCCCTCCGACTTCGGCCTCATAACCTGCCCCTCTGCTGACCAGTTCAAGTTCCGGCCCAAGGTCAAGGAGTAGCCATGACTGCTGTCCGTAGCATCATCACACGAGCGGTTCGCCTTCTCGGCGCCGTGGCACAGGGAACTCCCTTACCTGCTGGTGATGCGGCGGACGGCTTGTCAGCATTGAATTCTATGCTTGAAGCATGGAATATCAACAGCCTCAACATCTACACCAAGAATTTCGACGCATACACGCTCATCGTCGGTAAGCAGACCTACACGGTCGGCCCTACTGGCGATATCCAGACAGCCCCGCAACTGCGCCCGACGAGTATCGATCGGGCTCTGCTGCGGGTGCTGTCTACTGTGCCAAACATCGAACTGCCCATCAAGATGATCGAGGATGAGGAGTGGTCAGAACTCGCCGTCAAAACTCTATCGTCTACGTATCCCACGAAGATGTATTCGACTGGCGACTTCCCGAATATCACGCTCTACCTATGGCCGATTCCGTCCGAGGCCAATCAGTTGATTCTATGGACCTGGAATCAGGTCTTGGCTGTGGCCGACATCAATACTGACCTGAGTCTACCCCCTGGCTATGAGCGAGCCATCATCTACAACTTGGCGATGGAGCTCTCTGCTGAGTATGGGTTGATGCCCAGCCCGATAGTCTCCCAGATTGCCGTGGACTCGCTGGCCCAGGTCAAGCGTATCAACTCTATTCCCCTCTATCTGGACTGTGATCCTGCGCTACTCTCTCCCCCTGCGGCGTTCAACTGGCTGACGGGGAAGTAGTGAGATTCCCTGGGTTCATCGGCCCCGGCTACACACTTCAGTCAGTGGTTGCTGACTGCCAGAGGTGCGTGAATTGGTATCCTGAGGTGAACGAACTCCAGACGCAGGCCGATGGTGAGGTCGCCGCGCTAGTTCAGGTTCCTGGGTATCAGAAACTCCTCACGCTAGGTCTCGGCCCCATCCGTGGAATGTGGTTTACTTCCTCGGGGCGGCTTGCCGTTGTTTCTGGTAACGAAGTCTATCGTGTCCAGTTGGCCGCTGGGGTTTGGACCTCTGCGCTTGCTGGCACGATCGGCACTTCTACGGGTTTCGTCTCCATGGCGGATAACGGCACCCAACTCATCATCGTTGATGGGGTGGCTGGCTATATCATTTCGCTAGTCGATGGCAAACTGACTAAGATTACCAACGAATACTTCACGGCATCCTCTACCGTCGTATTCCAGGATGGCTACTTCATTGCCGGCTCGGCGAACTCTAACCAGTTCGCTATCTCTAGCCTTTATGATGGATTCACCTGGGATGGCCTGGACTTTGGCGTCGCCGAGGGTTCTCCTGATAACATTGTGTCCGTAGTATCCAATATGCGACAGGTCTGGCTTCTAGGCCAAGAGACTATCGAAGTCTGGTGGAATACCGGCAATGTTGACTTTCCTTTCCAGCGCATTGATGGCGCATTCATTGAGTATGGGTGTGCGGCGGCGAATACTGCCCAGAAGTTCAACAATGCTATCGTCTGGCTTGGTGGCGGACCGAAGGCCAAGGGTATTGTCTGGACTACGCAGGGATTCACTCCCAAGCGCATCAGTAATCATGCCGTAGAGTTCGCTATTCAGCAACAGTCCGACTTGTCTACGGCGACTGCCTGGACTTATCAGGAGAACGGCCACACTTTCTATTGCCTGAATCTACCGAACACTCCAGCGACCTGGGTCTACGATGGGGCTACCGAACAGTGGAGCGAGCGCGTATTCCTCTACAATGGCATAGAGCAGCGGCATCGGGCAGAGAACTATGCTCTAGCCTACGGTGTTCAGGTGATTGGCGACTATGCTACGGGAGACATCTACCAGATGTCGCCCACGCTTGTCACTTTCGATAGCGCCCCGATCGTGCGGATCCGCCGCGCCCCACATCTCTCAGCTAACATGAATCGTGTCTTCTATCAGCACTTCCAGCTCGCTGGCTCCATGGGTCAGGGGTTGGATGGTTCTCCAGTGGTAGGTCAAGATCCTATTGCTGAACTGCGCTGGTCTGATGATTTTGGGTTCACTTGGTCGCCCTATGTCGCTCGCTCGCTTGGCCCCATCGGCAACTACCGAACTCGGGTCATGTGGTATAAGCAGGGACAGTCACGAAACCGTGTCTACGAAATCCGCATCACCGACCCCATTAAGTTCACGGCTACAGGAGCTGAACTTGAGCTCAAGTCGGGGACCTCATGAGGCCGATAATCAAGACTGATGCAGATATCATTGGTGGCTGGGGGTTTGTCCCAGCTTTAGATGGTGATCTGGCAACTGTGATACCCGACCCCGCTGATCCTACAGCTCCCACGGCTACGACAGATCAGCAGACACAAACTGCGGCGACGACGGCGATTGTCCAGCAGACGCTTCTTCCTCCCCCGCCTCTTCCCAATGCGTGTATCACGGCTGATGGGCATAGCTTCTCTCAGGCGTTCTACATCTGGCTACTCAAGCTTCAGCAACGAGTAGGCGGGTTCTCAGCCTCTCCTACTGATGATGCCGCAGTTCTGGCCTATGACCCCTATCCTCGCTCTATCGAGCCCTCTCATGATCTGAGTTTCGACGTCTCGCCCCGCCCTGCTCCTTTTATGGAGTGGCAGGTAGATCCGTCGCCTCGTCCTACTAACCCCGAAGACCTTTGGCCTGCGCCCGACGTCCGTCAGTGGGTGCTGGCCCAGCACTATCTTACTTCTGTGGTGGGCTATGTCCCCACGACCCGCACCATCAGCACCACGGCTCCGCTCACAGGCGGCGGAGATCTCTCAGCCAATCGCACCTTTGCGATTCCTGCCGCTACTGCTTCAGTTGATGGTTACGCAACTTCAACGCAAATCACGAAGCTCGATGGCATCGCCGCCGGAGCTCAGGTCAATGTGCTAGAGAGTGTTTCTGGAACTGCTCCAGTCGTGGTGGGGGCGGTCACCGCGAAGTCCCAGGCAATCTCCATGGCGGCGGCAACGACTCTAGTTCCTGGGTATCTGACAGCGGCTGACTGGAATACCTTCAACGGCAAGCTCACTTCGGCACTCACCTCTGGTTTCATCTTCGTTGGCAACGCATCCAATGTCGCAACGGGAGTTGCTGTCACTGGTGATGCGGCCATGAGCAACGCTGGCATTCTTGGTGTGAATAAGACCCGCCTGAACGTCCGTAACGAGACTGGCGTCACCATCGCTTCCACGAGAGCAGTCTATGTCAATGGGTTCAACAATCTCCCGCTGATCTTGCTGGCTGACAATACCGACGAAGCGAAGCACAACGTCATTGGTATCACCATCGCTCCCATCGCTCACCAAGCTGACGGATTTATAGCGACCTCCGGCCAGTGTGACGCTGAGACAAACGCCTGGGCGGTAGGAACGGAGCTCTACGTCTCTACGGCTGGAGCCCTGACCTCTACTGAGCCAACCTCTGGTGAGGTGCGTCACGCTGGGATTGTGACGGTTCGGGCTAACTACCCTGCCGGGAAACTCCTGGTCTACGGAGGGCTGGAAAGCGCAGTCCGTGGAGTTGGGGTTGGAAGCGGAATCATCGACCGACTCGGCGACAGCATCGGGGCTACTGCTTGGTCACTCCACAATTACGCCGATGCTGAGGTGGCGAAGATCACCTCGCTCGGGGCCTTGACTGCCCTCACCGTGGCGAAGACAGGTGGAACTGCGGCTCAGTTCCTCAAGGCCGATGGCACGGTGGACTCCGCGCTATACACGGCACTTCCCACTACGACTGCGGTCGTCTCTGCTACGCTCACGGCGGGTCAGTGGGTCAACTTCCACAACGTCGCTGGGGTCAAGAACGCCAGACCGGCTGACTCTACGGATGCCACCAAGCCTGCTCAGGGATTTGTTCTAGCTGGCTTCGCATCAGCGGCTACTGCTACGGTCTATCTCTACGGTGTCAATACCGTGATCCCAGTTGGTGCGTATGCCGCCGCTGATGTAGGCAAGCCGGTGTTCCTTTCTACTGCTGGCGGAACTACGCTCACACCGCCAACGACTACCGGCAACCTCCTCCAGCAGGTCGGCTGGGTGGATGCCGTAGGGACCACTGTCATAGTTAATTTCACCAATTCCCCCGGAATCGTAAGAGCCTAGGAGCCCTCCCATGAGCGTCACCCCTAAGACCATCACTGCTGCCCAGGTTGCCGCAACTGCGACGACCTACTACACGGCTCCGGCGAACACTCGTTCGCTGATCAAGAAGCTTACCTTCACGAACACGACTGCCGGGGCCTTGACCGTCACCGTCTACCTCGTGCCTTCTGCGGGAACGGCCTCGGCCACGAACACCCTGGTCTCTGCTCGCTCCATCGGTGCAGGCGAGACCTACGAGTGCTTCGAGGCTCAGGGTCAGGTGCTTCAGGCTGGGGGCTTGCTCCAGGCTCTGGCGAGTGCCGCTACTTCCATCAGCATCCAGGGTGCGATTGCGGAGGTCGTGTGAGTTTTGACAGTATGCTCGTAGACATCGGGATGTCGGCCGACCTCGTGGCCGCTCACTCTGCTGAACGAGCAGACTGCGTCCCCATGCCCGATGACTACTACAAGTTCATCGTCGCCAAGTCCCCGATCCATGGCGAGGGCGTGTTCGCCATCGAGGACTATGCGGCGAATGAGGTTGTGGGTGCGGTGCGCCTCGGCCTCAACCGAACTCCGCTGGGCTACAAGACCAACCACTCCGACGAGCCAAATGCTGAAACGGTAGCACTCCCAGATGGCGGCGGTTATATGAGAACTCTGCGCCCCATCCAGGCTGACGAGGAAATCACCATCGATTATCGGTGTGCTGTCAACGAGGCTCGTCGGGCTGAGTATCAGGTGCTGGCCTCCATCGGTGTTCAGAACTCCTTCTGCTCCCTCATTTCGCTCGTTGACAATGGGGGCTCTTGCGAAGAGCTCCGGACTGCTATTGACCTAGTGGAGCGTGAGCTCCTTCTGATGCCCCAGGCTGATCACGGCCTCGAGCACCTATTCACTGACGGTCTTTACATTCGTGTCGCAAAAATACAAAAAGGGACGTTATTTACCACGCCTGAATACCGCGAAGAGTGTATACTTACTATGCTCCAGGGCCGTCTTGTCATTATCACCGAGGAAGGGGCGGCTGGCATCGTCCCTCCCACCTTCGTGCTCACCAAGCCTGGAACTAAGCGTGTGATCTTTGCGGCCGATGATGTTCTCGCCCACACCGTTCATCCGAATCCTGACAATGAGCGCGACATCGCCAAACTTGAAGCACGAATCTACGGGGGTCAATGATGAGTGGATGGGTTGCTGGGGCCGTCGTAGTCGGCACAGTCGGTAGTGCGCTGATTTCTTCAAGTGCGGCACGATCTGCGGCGGCTGGTCAGTCTACGGCGGCATCTGCCTCCAACGCACTCGCCACTTCACAGTTTGACCAGACTCGTGCTGATCAGGAGCCCTGGCGATTGGCTGGAGCAACGGCTCTCGGCCAGTTGGGATCGTTGACTGCCGCAGGCGGCGACCTCAACCGTCGGTTCACGATGGCTGACTTCATCAAGGACCCTGGCTATGACTTCCGTATGTCAGAAGGTGCGAAGGCTATTGAGCGATCTGCGGCGGCTCGCGGAGGAGTTCTTGGTGGCGGGACGCTGAAGGCACTCAGCCGCTACAACCAGGACTTCGCCTCACAGGAATACAACAACTCCTTCAGCCGGTGGAACCAAGAGAACAATCAGCAGTTCGGCCGGTTGTCCTCCATCGCTGGCCTAGGTCAGCAGGCGAACGCCGCCAATCAGCAGGCGAGCCAGAACTACACGAACACCTTCTCCAACAACCTCATGGGAGCGGCGAACGCCTCCGGTGCGGCACAGATCGCCTCTGCCAATGCGATTTCCAACTCTCTGAACACCGGGGTCAATGCGTGGACCTACGGCTGGACCAACAAGAAGGGATAACCGATGCCTGTTGATACCAGTATCTACCAGATGTTAGGGCATGGGGTCACCCCCATTAAGACTCCTCAGGAGATGGACCTCCAGAACCAGCAGATGCGCCAGATGAAGGCGCAGACTGGGATGCTGGAAACTCAGCAACTCGGTCTGGCACAGACTCAGGTCGAGGCCCAGGCCATGCAGAAAGCGGCCCAGGAAGTCGCCGCCAATGCCAATGCTAATGGCCGAGCCCCTTTCCCTGCCGAATTCGTGGCGGCATATCGCGCCCTCGGCACCCCTAATGCAATCAAGGCCGCTCACGAAGCACAGCAGGCTATCACTGCCCAGACTACGGCTGAGCGTGAAGCAACTCTGGCGCAACTTAAAGTCGAAGATGCCCACAATGATGCGGCGAACCGTGTGATTGGCGGCATCCAGGCTCTTCCTCCTGAGCAGAAGGCCGCTGATTGGCCTCGTGCTTTGGCTGATCTCGCGGCTATTGACCCGAATAAGGCGAAGGCTGTGGCGGAGAAGTACCCCCAGTATCCCGGAGATCAGATTGTCGAGAGCATGTTCCAGCACACACTTTCCACCAAAGAGCGGAATGTGATGACGGCCCAGGCCCAGCTTCAGGCCCATCAAGCCGCCCAGCTTGCCTTGACTGGCGAACTTGGTCGTGAGCGAAACCGTATCGCGGAGATTCAGGCCAAAAAGCCGAATGCCGCTTTCATTTTTCAACAGCAGGGCATCCAGCCTGGGCAGACGGACCAGCAGATTCTTGCGGGGCTGGACCAGGGTCAGCTCGCTCGGGCGCGCAACATAGCGGCGTGGGAAGACCTACCTGCTACGAAGTCCACTCGCACCCCTGATGCTGATAAAGTGAATGCCGCCGCCGCATATCTTGCGAAGACTGAGTATGGTCATCCGGAAGGGCTTCCTGGCCGAGCTGATGTGGCGGATGTCGTAGCTGGCCGGAAGGACTACGGCCCTGCTGGTGGTTCTGGCAAGACGATCACTGCATCTGCGACCGCCACTCGCCATCTTAGCTACCTGGAAGGTCTGGGCACCGCTCTTCAGAATAATGATACGATTGCCGCCAACCGCTTCAAGCAGCTGATCGCTAAAGAAACGGGCAAGGCTGCCCCCACGAATTATGCGGGTGCGTCTGCCCTGATCGTGCCTGAAGTGCTCAAGGCTGCGAAGACTGCCGGTGTCATCGGTGAGAAGGAAGAAGAGCGACTTCTGGCTGCGAACTCCAATGTCAGCTCCCCTGCCCAGATGCAGGGGTTCATTAACACGATGGCTCACTTGATGGGCGACCGCTTGATTTCCATGCAGACGAACTACGCGAAGTATAATCGCGGAGGATCGATTGCTGAGCGGCTGGATCCAGAAGCTAGGACACTCATGGCGAAATACGGGATTACGCTGCCACCGGTGGGCAGCAAAGTTAGTTCAAACGCGCCCACGATACCTCCCCCGGTCACCACGGCGGTCAAAACGGCTACCCTTGCGGACGGTAGCCAAGTCCAACTGTCTGCAGACGGCAAATCTTGGGAACCGGTGAAGTAATGGCAGACCTCGCGCTTCCTCCCCTGCCTCCCGGTGCGGTGTTAGATGAGGCCGCTGGCCTTCCTCCTCTTCCTATGGGTGCGAAGCTCGATGGCACTTCTGCGCTTCCTCCCCTGCCTCCCGGTGCGAAGTTAGACAACCCCACTTGGCAAGATGCCGTGAAGCCTGTGAAACTCCCCAACGGAATCTCCACTGTCATTCGGCCTGATGGCTATGTCTGGCTGGACGAAACCAAAGTCGCCCCTGGCGAAAAGAATACCCACGGAAAGCCGGGGTGGAAGACTCCTGATCTCTGGGGTGGGTGGAAGTCTGGCCCCGATGCTCCTAAGGATTGGAAACCTACCAACGATCCCAAGGAGATGGGCGATGCTCAAATCGCGACACAACTGCTGGGCATGACCCCTGAGCAGTATCTGCAGATGTCGACGGCTGGAACCTATAAGCCCGGCGATATGCAGAATCTTCTGAAGATGGAAGCCCCGGCTGAGAACGCTACTATTCGCGACATCGTTGCCCCGGCTCGTAGCATCATGCTGGGCGCGAAGAAAAGCGCACAGGATATCACTAGTCTTGCTATGAAGCCACTATCCTGGATGGGGAGCCCTGCTGCTGAACTCTGGAGCAACGCGCAGTCCAAACTCCTCCAGGTGGCACAGAATCAGTCTCAGAGTCGTGCGGCTCTTGAGGGTGGGATCGATCCCCTCCACATGGCTGGCGGCTTCGCCCTCGGTCGTGGGCCGAATGTCACTACAGCTACGGAACAGACAGCTGCGACTCTTGCTGGGCAGGGTCGCCAGATTGCTCTCGAAGAAGCGGCTACGAAAGCAGGCCGGGAAACACCTTCTCTTTGGAATACGGCTAAGGATATCTATCGTGCGTCGCTTCCTGAGTCTGTCCGCTCCTCGGGTGTGGTTGCCGCTACGACTCCTGGCTCTGTTGCTGACCGAACTCAGGCAGGGTTGGCGGCTGGCATCGCCCAGCCCTTGATCGAGACTGGCCTTCAGGCTGGGCTTTATCCTGGCATCGCCGCCTTATTCAACTTCGGTAAGTCATTCTTTCAGAAAGACCTCGCTCCTCTTCCTGGCAGGGCTGGACAGTTGAACGAGGCATTTAAGACTCATGGCATCGATCCTCTGGCCTCAGATTTGGTGGATGACCCCTCTTCTAAGATTGTTTCGCTGGCTGAGCACTCCACCGCCTCCCCTGTCGCCAGCCTTGGGCCTAAGAATGTCGCGGAGCAAGTCCAGGCCACTCGTGCAGTCCGGAACTTCCAGAAGCAACTCATGGTGAAGGTGAAGGCACTTGGCTACGATAACATCGAAGCCCTGACTGCGGCGGCAGAGGCTGAAGGCCCAGCGTCACAGGCGGGAAAGTTGCTCAAACTCGCTAATGATGCTGGGAATGACTTGCCTAAGATCATCGCTGTCAATGGGAACATCAACCGATGGCAGGCCCAGCAGGTCTCTAATAAGAAGTATGGAGCCGCCATCGCCTCTGACACTGGCGCAGTCGGCGGCCCTGAGCACCTGAAGCCGCTGATTGATGAAGCTGATGCTTTGTTGGCGGAGCAGGCGAAACTCGGCGCACAGGCTGATAAGAAGTTGGTGGCCTATCTAAAGGAGGTCAAGCGGGATGTCACTGCGGCTGGCCCCATTCCTGAAGCCCCTCCTGCTGGGACTAAACCTACGATCTCTTTTAACCCTGAGACCAAAGAATTCACTAACGAGACGGCGAAGGCGGCAACTGCGGCTGAGGAAGCCCTCGCCGCAAAGAGTGGATTCGAGCCCACCGTCACGGGACTAGAGCGATACCGCAAGGGCATCCAGGATAAACGGATTGCGGCTCTAAAGGGCGAGGACGAGCTCACGGGTAACATGGCAACCAATGCTCTGCAGAGATTGCGGAATGCCACCGATCAAGCACAGTTGAATGTCGCTGAACTCAGCCCTGGCACACT
Organism: uncultured Acidimicrobiaceae bacterium; assembly: GCA_964615615.1. Taxonomy (GTDB): domain Bacteria; phylum Actinomycetota; class Acidimicrobiia; order Acidimicrobiales; family RAAP-2; genus CAZTQJ01. The sequence goes on along the minus strand of CAZTQJ010000001.1, from coordinate 10,113 downwards.
GACGAAGCTCAAAGAGGCTCGGGCCAACTACACCGAGACCATTGTCCCCTACAAGAAAAGAGCTCTCATCAATCTGTTAGGCTCTGAGACGCCGGATGTCGCCGCCAATCGTATGATGAATATGACTGAGGACCAACTGGCGCAGATTGTCCCCGAACTTGGTGAGAAGGGGAAGGCGGCGGCTCGCCTGCTCAAGATTCAGCGAGCCGTAGAGTTCGCTACTGACCGAACGAACCCTAACCCTGACCACCAGTTCATGCCCATCGAGTTCGCCAAGAAGATGAAGGATCCTAAGTTCATGGAGTTCTTAGGGCTGACTGCGCCCAAGGGTGGGGAAGACAAGTGGGCTCTGGATGGGCTGGAGGGCTTGGTGGAGGTCATGCACCACATGAGGACTGCTGGGCAGGTCTCTAAGGCAGGCCACGAATTGACGAGGACGACGGCTTGGGTCTCTGCCCCCGCCGCCGCGATGAAGTGGCTTCTCACTACGAAAGCTGGGAAGCAACTGCTTCTCCAGGCCTCTGATCTTAAGGCTGGCTCCCCCCAGTTCGCTACTCTCATAGAGCGAATGGACAAGGCTCTGTCTACGAAAGCTGTTGAAGTTGGTAAGGTCGTCGCACCCGAAGCATTCCCCGAGGAGAAACAATGACCGCCGCGCTCATTCCCATGCTGGTTTTCCAGCCCATGCAGAAGAGTTCCACCACTGGACAGATGGTGCCTATCCCGGGTGGAAAACTCTATACCTACGCGGCAGGCACAACTACTCCTCTGGCGACTTACTCCGATGCGGGTGGGGCAACTCCGCTCGCCAATCCTGTGATTCTCGACGCCAACGGCATCGCACAGATCTACTTGGGGACGGCGTCCTACAAGTTCCTGCTCACGGACTCAGTCGGGGCTACGATCTACCCCTACCCCATTGACAATGTTCAGCCAGACGCCGCCGCAACGCAGTTGCGGAATGACCTCGCCTCCACGGCCTCGGCTGCGCTGGGGGATTTCTTGGTGGGGGTTAAGTCCACGCTCACGGGAGGTGTGGGGACTACTCAGCATGAGGTCAACGCCAGAACCGTGAGCGTCAAGGACTTCGGAACGATCACCGGAGTAGAGGACACGGCAATGTTAAATCTTGCATTTGCCCAGGTTGGCAAGGTAATCTATATGCCAGCGGGAACCTACCGAGTCACGGCAAACCTTGATGAACCCAAGTGCGCCGGGATCATCGGTGATGGTGCGACTCTTACCCTCATTACCTGTTCGTCTTCGGTAACTGCGCTTTTCCAGATTTCTGCCACCAACTCACTCGACTTCCGAGATATGCGCGGCATTGGGATCACTGGCAACGCTACGGCTAGTGCGGTTGGCATCTTTTGGGGCTATGCCGCTGCGTTGTCCACTGATGTATCCAACTTCGTCAATATGGAAGATGTGGTTGTTGAAGGATTCACTGGAACGGGTGCGGTGGGCTTCCGGGTTGGGAACCTAGTCACCGCAGACATCAAGCACTGTCGGTTCCTTGGCAATACGCTGAACGTCCTGGTCAACCCCGTCTCGCTTCACCAATGCACGACGGTCAGGTTCTACGGTTGTGCAATCAGGACGGCTCTCACCCTTGGGTGCCAAGTCAGCGATGGGTCTGACATTCTGTTCCGCGAGACTGTGTTTGAATCCAATGCCCAGCAAGGAGTGAATATTGGAGCAGCGGCAGGTAGGCTCCTACCCTGTAGATTTGAAGGCTGCTGGTTTGAAAACAACTGGACTTCGATTGCTGCCGCCAGCCGCCCCACGATCTATTACCACCTTACCGCTGGTGACGGAACGGCGATGTCCGGTGCATACATCCAGGTCTTTGTGAAGGACTGCCACTTTGGGTCTGACGCTACCTCTCCGCTGGTGATCCACTTCAATGGGCCAGCCGTGAAGGGGTTCTATATCGGGACTCCCGTTATCGACTCATCCTATGCCGTTCCGATCCTGATTGAGAATGGGGCCTACGGAACGATCAACTGGAACGCACCATCTGGGACTTACGCTTCCCAGGTCAGCGATCCCTCGATCAATGCGGCACGGGTGGCCCTGTCTTATGAGATCCCGTTCATCCCCACGCTCACGGGGTTCACGGGAAGCGGGACCAATGTGGTTACTGGTAGGTATTCAAAAATCGGGTCAACCATCTTCGGTGTGGTGAAGATCGTCAGCACTGGCGGGACCGGCATTGGATCTGTTGCGAACAGTTCCTACATCATTGGATCACCGACCCTCCCCGGTTCCGGGTCGGCCAATGACATCCTCGGAACTTGCTCCGCGTCGAACGCTACCACGGTTGCGAGTTCTGGGAATGGGACGGTTATCTATGGGAATGTCGGAGGTCTACAGGGGGTCATCTTCACCCCCGTCTGGGCTAACGCTGTCGGGACGCACATCATCACCTTCCAGTATCAGATCGGTCTGACATGACCCAGAAGATTCTGACCCTTTCGGCTGGTGGCATCATCACAGAGGTCACGGATGCTTCGGTGTCATCTGTAACCGGGACGGCTCCTGTCGTGTCATCTGGGGGGACTGCGCCAGCCATCAGCATGGCGGCTGCGGCTGCTGGGGTGTCTGGATATGTCTCCACTACCGCCCAGGCGTTTGATGGCGATAAGACGTTCAATGGGAACGTGGGCGTTGGCACCCCCGCCGCTGGGCCTCGTCTGATGCTAAAGGCGATAGGCAATAGCTTTTCCGATGGTGCGGTTAAAATCCTCAACTATAACGGGACAACAGCCTCTTACCTGACTAGCGCCGCTGGGTATTTCTTCTTGTCTAACGATGGCACCACTTCCCACATCTCCGTCGATGCTACGGGCAACACCACCTTCTACGGTGGGGTAGGCTTCAACAACATCACGGCCATCGCTAAACCCACCATCACCGGCTCCCGAGCTGGCAACGCCGCCCTGGCCTCCCTGCTGACGGCTCTGGCGAACTACGGGCTGATCACTAACTCGACTACCATCTAGGATCTTCAATGAACCTCAACTACGCTCAATCCACTGGCAAGGTCACCTTGGATGACGGCACCCTCGTCGCCGTAGGGTGGGCTGGCCGTGGGAAGGGCAAGAACAATCCAGCCATGCAAGCGGTGAAGTCTACGGGGCCTCTGCCTCAAGGCGTCTACACCGTCGGTCCCTGGCATGACCACCCTCGGCTGGGGGTGATGGTCACCCAGCTCACCCAAGTCGAGGGGGAGACCTTTGGTCGGAGCGAGTTCTTCATTCATGGAGCTAGTAGAAATCCTGACAAGTTTGGCGAGGAGTCCAAGGGTTGCATCGTGCTGACCCACACTGATCGTGAAGAGGTCAAAGACCTCAATCCCACAACCATCACCGTGACGGAGGCATGATGTCAGACTGTCCCCCCAATATCGACGATTGCCCGAAGACGGAGGAGCATGACCGTCGCCGCAAGTGGCATCTCAACCGAGGTATTTCAATGGACACCCTCATCGCTATGGTCATTATCAGCGGAAGTTTCCTGCTGTGGATGATGAAGCAGGAGGGGCGCATGGTCACCCAGGAGGAGGGTGTTAAGCATCTAGTAGAAGTAGTTGGTACTCTCAACTCCAGGATTGCCGCAGAACGCTCTGAGATGCGCGACGACATCAAGGAGATCAAAGGGCAGGTAAACAAACTTGTTGAAAGGGGACGGTGATGAAGCAACTCAAAGAAATCGGCATTCCGAAGAATGCTCCCAAGGCGGCTAAGAAGGCCGACGAGAAGATGGATAAGGCCAAGGGCATAAAGGAGGGAAGCAAGGCTGACCTCAAGGCCGACAAGGCCATCATGAAGAAATACGGTAAGAAGTGATGCCGCTCATCAAAAGTGGGTCCAAGAAGGCCGTCAGCCAGAACATCAAGACCGAGAAGACCGCTGGGAAGCCCCAGAAACAGGCTGTGGCAATCGCGCTGAGTGTCGCGCGCAAAGCCAAGAAGTAGAAGGCTTTAAGCCCTACCCTGTGGGGCCAAATGTTTATTCCCGGGCCTTTAAGACCCATCCAGCGTTCACCAGTAAGCATCATTTGGGGGCATTATGGCTAAGTTATACATCACCGAGTTCGCAGACGTCATGCACGAGTCGTGGGGGAACACGCCAGTCGGCATCCCCATGAATCCGGCCTTGGCCTACCAGCAGATCACCATTGGCGCAGGCCATTTGGAGAGTGCTGCGCTGAATGTTGCCACGAAGGTCATCCGTGTGCATACCGATGCCATCTGCAGCGTCGTTATCGGACCGAGTGCGGTGGCAACTGCGCTCATGTCCCGGATGGTCGCTGGTCAGACGGAATACTATGCCGTTCCCGAAGGGGCCGGTTACATCGTCTCCGTCATTACCGCGACCTAGGAGTTGATATGGGGCTGGACGCTTTAGGAATTGGTGCGATAGCTGATCTTGCTAAGGATTTGGTGGGGAAGTTCTTCCCTGACAAGACAGAGCAAGAGAAGGCCCAGATGTCCTTGATACTCACGACCATGCAGAACCAGATGGCGATGAATCAGGGGCAGATGGACATCAATAAGATTGAAGCCGCCAGCCCCAGCGTTTTCGTCTCTGGCTGGCGTCCCTTTGTCGGCTGGGTCTGCGGTGTCTCCTGCGCTTGGAACTGGATTGGCCTGCCCATCGGCAAGTTCGTCTTCTCCAGTTTCGGCAAAGTCTTAGAGGTAGCACCTGCAGACTTGACGCAGATGCTACCTCTGTTGATGGGACTTCTTGGTATGGGTGCGCTTCGCACCTATGAAAAGACTCAGGGGGTGGCTAGGACATAGCGATCAACAGGGCCTCAGATTCCAGTTCCTGAAGCACCGATTGGAGAACATCCAAATCACGCGTTCCTTCCCAGTTCGCTGCCATCCACATCACTCGGCTCTCTAGGGAGCCGAGATTGTTTACAAGGCAGAAACGCTCGACGGAGCCTGATCGCCGAGCAATAGGCGGGGCTGTCAGATCACCGTCCGCAAAGAGCTCGCGAATCTTGAGTAAGTAGTGCAGGGCTTTCCTGATGTCCTGGAGCCCGTTCTTCTTGCGCCAGCGAGCGATATACTTGGTGAGGTTCCCCTCCAGATACCTACCGCCCAGGCACTCACAGACGAAGTCCCAGTGCTGATACTCGCCTGCATAGTGAGACCCACCTTCCTGTTTGTTATTAGCTGATTGCATCGGTGTGCCTCATCATAATGGCGCGAATGGCCTGATACACTTCCCACTCGCGGCCTACGGGTTTCAGTTCGGCGACATAGGAGACGTATCGGTTGTAGACTTCGATAATCGCCCTGTTCCCCAGTTCGAATTCATTGGTGCAGAACAGCATCCCGTCCATACGGTCAGCCATCTTAAGAGTGCGAGCCTCTTCCTCGTTAAGCTGGTAGAACATATTGTGGGAGTCAAGGACTTCATCCTCCATGAGTTGAACCATAGAGGCCAGCTCAGGGAACCGCCGCTTGGTGGGGGAGGATATGTCCCCAGTCACCTGCTCGGCGAGGTCGTGAGCCAGTGCTGCCATCAGGAGATTGACAGTGGGGACGCCAATCATCCAGATCATCCACGCCACGCCGAAACTGTGGTGCGCCACGGTATTCTCGTTGATGGTGTTGATAGTGTGATATCGCTTGGTGTTCCCACCCTTGCGGATGAAATCGACACGCTTAAGAAGTTCTTCTCTCACTTGACTCTCCGATCCATCCATTCAGTGCAGGCCAGCCGCCAGTCATCAGCGGCAATCTGTGATACCCAGTGCGCTCCGTCACTCACTTTCTGCTTGCGTTCATGCCATGCACAGAACATCGGCACAGCCACCTCGGTAAAGAAGGGGTCGGTGTATCCATCTCGCTTGGTGGGCAGGGTCATGAACTGGGCGAGGTCGGCCATCCATGAGGTAGCGGCTGTGGTCATCAGCGGATAGGTGCTGACCGTCTCAATGAAGGGTGCCGAGTAGTGGTCATTCTTGAGGCTATGGTGGGCCATCGTCTCACGTGCAGAATTGGACTCCAACTCGATGAGGCCGGTATAGAGGTGATAGTTGTTGCTCACTTGATAGTAGTATCCCATGCCCAGGCCGAGAGCCCTGGCGACAAACTCTTGCAGGATGCTCATGTGGACAGCGTTCGCACCATAGGCTCCCCAGTAGATGTCATTGCTACGGTTGCACACCGTCATGTCAAGGCACCGACTTCGCACACGGAAGTAGATAGTCGTGTTGCAGGGAAGGTCCAGGAAGTTCGCCCCACAGTCGGCAACGGGATCCCACATCCCGATCACAGCGCGGCGAGAGTTGGGGTTGTTCTGCAGTTCCTTGACGACTTGGTGGATCTGGTCAATCTCGAAGTGCTGCCGCCATCGGTAGCCGTAGGCTCCGTGGATGGTCTGTCCGTCGTCACTGTAATCGACGAATCGCTTGTTGAAGTAGAGGGGCCATGCGAGGTCGTTTCGGCCAGCCATCATCCACAGGGCTTCCATAAGGTGGAAGAAAGGGTTGGCCTCTCGCAAGGGGTTGAACATCACCCGCTGCTCGGGCATCGCATACATCGTAGTGACCGGCGTGGGGGAGACCAGCACCGGACCGTTTCGGCTTTCTTCATGCTCCCCATGCTCGTTCAGATAGCGCAGGCCAGCGGCGAGAGCATGGTTCACATTCAGTGCCTGGATCACATACATCACAGACCTCCAGGGTAGCCGGAGCGGGGCTTGCCCTCGCCCAACCGAGTCCGCTCATACTTATCCCACTCGCAGAGACAGTTCTGGAGATCCTGGGCATGGAGCTCAGGCCAGCCAGCGGCGTTCACGAAGTGGTCGATCTGCACCTTGAGTTCCGACAGTGTTTTGTGCCATGTGTTACCGGGCCACGATGCATCAACAGGACGGCTGGTGACCCGGTTGAGACCCCTGCGACTACCCGGTCCACTAGCTGCCCACGCCCACCAATCAGGTGCGTTAAAGAGGCATCCAGCGTATTTCGCATCCGCAATCACCTGCCCAGCCATGAAACTTCCCATCCCGTTATACTTGTTGAGACGGTTGAAGAAGTCCTCAAGGTGGTCGCCTTCCGTGGGCCGGATGGTGGCTCGGTTATCCCACAGGGGCTTCAGGACATACTTGTCGAGATACTCGGCTTTGTCCATGGCATGACCATTGGTGCTGACGATGTATGCCCCACTGAACGCCTTTTTGCCGAGGGCCTTCTGGCAGTGAAGCTCGTTCACGAAACGGTGGCTGTCGTAGGGAACAGGGTAGCCAATCATCTCCAGCGTGTCGGGCCAGTTCACCAGTCGGGCCACGACCATAGCGAACCAGAGGTCGTTGTCCCATTCATGCGGCTTGCGCCAGTTCTCAGCCACCCATAGGGTCACCGAGTCCAACTCCCGATACATATTGCAGAAACGGTAAGAACCCAGGATCTTGTCCTGGGTCCAAGGCTTGGGAAGGCCAGCGGTTTTCGCGAGGTAGATATTGTGTCGCTCGCGGATAAAGGCCCAGAGCTCAGACGTCCGCATTGAATGCCTTCTTCCAAGCGACCACGACATCGGTGCGCTTCTTGCCGCCCCAGGCGACCTTGGTCTCTTTCTCTACGATGCGCACGAACTGGGGATGGTATCCCCGCAGGCCATGAGCTCCCTCGGCTTGGACTTCCATGGTGCGATAGCCGGAGCAGCCTCCGGCTGTGTTGCTGCCACCCTGATCCTGCACCCATGCGGCGAGGCTGACATTCGGGTAGCCCTTGCGGAGAAGCTGGAGGGCAACATCAAAGTCTTCCATGACAGGTAGTCGGTCGAACTTGATGTTCTCCTGCCGTAGGATGCCGGCATCATAGGCCAGCACTCTCAGGCAACGAGTGTTGTAGCTGTTCTCGGTGTTCCGGTTGCCACCCTCTCGGGTCATGACGCTCACGAGCGCGTGGTTCAGAAGCTGGGTAGCGATCATGTTGAACATGGCGATAATGGACTCTTCCCCTGCCAGTTCGAACTTCGTGGGGTCATCCTCGCGACGGTCAAAGAACTTCAGGTCATCGTCGAGCATGCAGATCTGGGGGCCGCTGTTCGCGAAGTCGTGGTTGTCGATGATGAACTGGCGGGTCCGGCCAATGCCATGCTTCAGGCAGACCATGACCTTGCACAGTGGGTATTTCTGCTTGAGCATCGACGCATCAGCCTCATTCGCAACAAAGACCGCAATCTTGCGGATGGCGGCGGGTAGGTTCTCGTAGGTGATCTGCTTGCGTGTGCGGTTTAGTGTGGGGATGTAAATGATCACTTGCTTACCTCACAAAAGAAAGGGCCGCACCCCGTGAAGGATGCGGCCCTTGAACCTGGGACTAGTAGAGCTCGATGAACTCGTGCTCGACGTCGTAGCGCAGGTCGGCGCTGAGGCCCCCAGCGGCGAGGAACTCGTCGGTGGTCTTGTTGGTGGTGTAGAGCTCGAAGCGGCCGAAGGAGGCGCTGGAGGGACGCTTGGGGTTGCTCTTGACCAGGAGGCGGATCTTCTGGTTCTCGATGCGCTTGCCACGAGCCTTGGGCTCGGAGCCCTCGGCGACAGGGGCCGCGACCTTGGGAGCCTTGACGGGCTTGAACTCAGCGTCCTTGGCGATCTTGGCAGGGGTGGGGGTGGGAGAGGCCATTGAAGGCTCCTTGGAGAAAGTGGCGAGGATCTTCCTCGCGCGAAGGGTGACGAGCACCCCATATTCCAGCAGGCTCCAGATCGAATTCGCAAACCCGACAATCGGGTGCTCCGGATACTGCCAGAGATAGGTTTCCTCAAACTGCTTGTTCGGCAGTTTGCGGAAGTCAATGTTCTTCTTGGTGCGGCCAATGAAAGACGTGAACTTCGGTCCAACGTCCACCCGAAGGATGGTGTGCCTGTTCGCGTCACTCATAACCATGAAACTTGTCACTGGAACCTCAGTTGAATTTCTGTTTGCTACCGGACCTAAATTATGGGTTCTTTTGCCCTCAGGCGCAAATCTTTTTTGCAACTATTTTTCTCGCACTTCGCGATATTCCTTAAGAGCTGTAAGCAATCGATTTTGGACCTTCGCCTTGCCCCGAAGAGCCCTCATCATGACTTCATCGATGGTGTCCTTGGCGATAATGTGATGGACTGTGACATGGTCATACTTGTTACCCTGGCGCAAGACTCGAGCGATGGTTTGCTCGTAGAGTTCCAGATCCCAAGTCATGCTGTGCCAGAGAACGTGCTGGCAATTCCCCTGCAGATTCAGGCCATGACCTGCGGCGGCTGGGTGGACCAGCAGGACGGGGATGTTCCCCAGGTTCCACTCGGCTTCGATCTCTGCGCCACGCTTTGCGGAGACACCGCCGCCGATGTATGGGGTGTCCTTCCCAAACACATGAAGAAGCCGGGCCTTGTCATGCTCGAAGTCGTAGGCTACGAGGACAGGCTGGCCGTTCAGTTCTTCGACCAAGTCATACGCTGCATTCGCCTTCTCCATGTGTATGTCTTGCCAGCGGTCGCTGTTCACGGCTGGGGTGTAGGAGAGCTGCCGGTAGATTCCCCCATTCGCGACCTGCCTACACTTGATGCTCGCCGCCGCCGCAGTCTGTGCGACAGCGATTTCCCCGTTGTCAATGAGGGCGAAGAGTTGCTGCTCCATCTCGTCATAGATTTTCCGTGCCGCTGGGGGGAGCTCCACCACGATACGGTTCTCGATGAGCTGCGGCAACTCCAAGTAGTCGCGAGCCTCAAGCCTTAGCGTCATAGGCTTTAGCAGTTCATGGATTCGTTCGTCGGTCCCAGGTTTGGGGACATAGGTATAGCCACCGAAACCGACGGAGTTAAAGAACTCAAGTCTGAACTTCGTAATGTATGGTGTAAAAGATCGCCCAAGGTCGAGTATAAAGATCTGTCCAAACAAGTCCATGAGTCCATTGGGGGCCGGAGTACCAGTAAGAATCCACCGTCGTGCAAACTTATTAAGATGAGGTTTGAGATTCTTAAACCTTTTCGTGCTCGTGTGTTTGAACTTTGACGATTCGTCAACGACGAGGGTGTCCACCTGGAGGCTCTTAAGGCGACCCTCCGCAATAAGCCAGTCCAATCCCTCAGGGTTAATGACGTAGATATC